>JBIOUT010000146.1:0-6115 GCA_044867365.1 Candidatus Eiseniibacteriota bacterium
GGCAGCATCACCTGCGCCTCGGGGTCGCCGAGCCGGCAATTGTATTCGACGACCCGCGGCTCACCCCCCTCGATCATGAGCCCACAATATAAGAAGCCGCGGAATGGCGTTCCTTGCCGGCGCATTCCGGCGAGGGTCGGCTCGATGATGGTGTCGAGGATTCGCGCGGTGAGCGGCGCATCGAGGATCGGCGCCGGTGCATAGGCACCCATGCCGCCGGTATTGGGTCCCGAGTCGCCGTCCCCGAGCCGCTTGTGATCTTGGGCCGGCGGCAAGAGGAGGGCGCGTTCACCGTCGGTCAAGACGATGAGGCTCGCCTCCTCTCCTTCCATGTATCGCTCGAGGAGGATTCTCCGACCGGCCGTGCCGAGGACGCGGGCGCGCATCAATCGGTCGATGGCCTCGATGGCTTCCGCGACCGTCCCCGCTACCATCACTCCCTTGCCGCCCGCCAGCCCGTCGGCCTTGACCACGATCGGGGCGCCACGGGAGCGAACGAATGCGACCGCCGCCGCCGGATCGTCGAACACCGCTGCCTCGGCGGTCGGGATCCGGTGCTCGAGCATGAAGCGCTTGGCAAAGGCCTTGGAACCCTCGAGGCGGGCTGCCGCGGCGCGCGGACCGCATACCGCGATCCCCGCCTTTTCGAGCCGATCGGCGAGCCCGGCGACGAGTGGAGATTCGGGGCCGACGACGACGAGGTCGACCCGTTGCTCGATCGCGAGCCGCGTGAGCGCATCGAGATCATCGACGCCGATCGAAATGCAGGTCGCAAGCTTGGCGATTCCGGGATTTCCGGGGGCGGCGATGAGCTCATGAGCTTCTGCATCGCGCGCCAGTCGCCAGGCAAGCGCGTGCTCGCGACCGCCGCTGCCAATGATGAGAAGCCTCACGAACCTTCCTTACCAGGAACAAGACCGGGGATAAAGGAAGCCTACCCTGCGCCCCAGCCGCCGGCAAGGGAGGCGACCGGCGGCAACACCCAACCATCCGCGCCAAGCATCCGCGCCAAGACCAGGAAAAACGAACCGCCGGCCGGGCCACACCATGCCCGACCGGCGGTCTCGGGGGAAGCTGAAGAAGAGTGGCGCTTAAGCGCCGCCGATCCGCGGGGTGATGAAAATCAGGAGCTCGCGGCGCTGCTTGATCTTGCTCTCCGAGCGGAAGAGCCATCCGAGTCCGGGGATGTCCTTGAGGATCGGGATCCCGCGCACGCGCAGGCCCTCGTTCTCCCGAATGAGTCCGCCGATGACCGCCGTCTCGCCGTTGTTGACCAGGATCCGGGTGTCGGCCTCGGAGGTGTTGATGATGATCCCGCCCTGCACCGTCGATTGGGCGGCGAGGTCGGACACTTCCGGATGCACATCGAGCTCGATCTGCTTATCGGCGTTGATGTGCGGCCTGACGGTCAGCTTGATCCCGATCTTCTTGAGCTGGATCACGGTGTTGAAGGCTTCGTCCTGGACGATGAGCGGGATTTCCTGCCCGACCAGGATCGACGCCTCGCGGTTGTTGACGGTCGAGATCCGCGGGTTGGAGATGATGTTGGCCTTGCGACTCTCGGCCAGCGCCTGCAGCGTGGCATCGAGGGTGAAGTTGTTCTGGACCGTCCCCAGCCTGAGCTCGCCGGCGGGGTTTCCAATCGGATTACGGGAGATCACCTGCTGCTCGCGGTTCAAGGCGTCGGCGCCGCCGTTCTCGGTGAGGGTGAAGGTCCAGTCGATCCCCAGGTCCCGGGTGTCGCTCACATCGAGGTCGACGAGCTTCGACTCGATCTCGACCTGCGGGGTGCGCAAGTCGAGCTGGCTGACCAAGCTCTGGGCCATTCCTACCCGCTCGTTGATGTCGGTGACGACGAGCGAGTTGGTGCGCTTGTCCACCTCGGCGTGTCCGCGGGCGGTGAAGAGCTTGTCGACCATCGGTTTGAGCTCTTCGGCCTTGGCGAAGTTGACCGGCAGCACCCGGGTCTCGAGCGGTCTGAGATCCTCCGTCTTACGGGCAGCGGTCTCACGATCCAGCTGTTCCTGGCGGAGCTTCTCGAGCGAGGCGATGCGGAGCACCCCCTCCTCGTCGGTGAAGCCGAGGCCCTGGGTCAAAAGCACGATGTCGAGAGCCTGCGGCCAAGGGATCTGGTTCAAACGCACCGTCACCTGCCCGGCGACTTCCTGATTGGAGACGATGTTCCGGCCCGAAACTTCGGCCAGGGTGCGAAGGACCGTCTGGACGGCGGCGCGCTGGACATCGAGCGACACGCGCCTCGATCTTGCCGGGTCGAGGTAACCCGGCCGCGCATCCAGGCGCTCTCCCTCGGATGCATCGCCGAAGGCACGGCTCGAGTAGCGTGGAGGGGTATTCTGGGAGCGAATGACGAAGACTGGGCGCGAGGCTTGATCCGGCGGCGGCGGCGCCCCGGCTCCCGGGGCGCGGGCCCCATTGGCCGAGAGCCGTGCGGCCATCGCCTCCTCCTCCGCCTCGCTCCGTGACGCCTGTTCCCCGCTCGCCTGCGATTTCTGCGCCTCGGCGCCGGATTCCACCGGATGGCCTTCCGGCGACGGAGACGCGGCCGGCTGGGACGCTCCCTGCTCGGCGACCCCGACCGACTCCTCGGCAGGGGCCTCGGCCGATGAGCCCGCGGGAGCGGATTCCGCCGCCATGCGGTCTTCGTCGTAGCCGAGCCCGGTGGCCGCCGCCCCACCCCCCTCGACGATCATCACCAGGCCGGTCGGGCGTGCAGCGATCGAATAGGAGGACTTCGCCGACAGCTCGCAAACGATTCGAGTCACCGAGTCCCCGCCCTTGCCGTTCCACTGCGAACTGGTGATGCCGCGGATCCGCCCCACCATCGCACGCGAGTCGATCTTCGGCGGCAGGAGACTCGTGGCCCCGATACAGTCGATGACCAGGCGATCTGGATTGGACAAGACGAAGTCCTGGTAATCGATCGGGCCGTCGGCCTCGACGGTGATCTGGGTAGCGCTGCCTCGCTCCTCCAGAGTCACGCTCTTCACCACGACGGCCGAGGCCGGCGCGGCCAGGAAGACATGGGCCATCAGAAGCCCCGGCAGGAGATTCCGGCCCGCCCGGCTACGCTGACTCATCTTACTTAGCCTCCCGGATGGGTAAATCAATGGTGATGGTGCTGGAAACTCCCGCCGTGGTCTGAACGAACGTCACCGACTCGCGGTCGATCTTGAGCACCTTGCCGTTACGAATGGCATCGCCCTCGCGGAGGACATAACCGAACCCGCGGCCGTCCTCCACCATGGCGAAACGATTGATGTCGTCCCAGGCGATACCGACCAGCTTGATGTTGCCGACGTCCACCAGGCCGGCGTTCCCTTCGGCCAGGAACTGGCCATCGACCAGCGAGGCAAAGGGATCACGACGGCCGAGTGAGGCGTAGTAATAAGGCTCGCGAACGTAACGGGAGAGCCGATCGACCGTATCCGTCCCCTGGGGCCTGGATGCCGAACCGGCGGGAACTCCCGCCCGCAAGCCGGATGACGGGGCTTTCCCCGGCTCCGAATTCTTCATCTGCTTCTCGATCTGCTTTCGCCCCGGCGCCGCGGTTGCGACATCTCCGGCGAAGGCGGGAGTCGCGCCGCTCAACGCAGCCGGGTCGGCTCCCGTGCGATGCATCAGGAACCCGCAGGCCGCGCCGGCAACGAGGCCGGCCACGACGATGCCCAAGTGCTCGCGCCCGTGCGTCACGGCTTCTCTCCCTTTCTCTTCTGCGAAGCGCCACCAGCCGACTCGGCGCCGCCCTTGGCGGGCGCTCCCCTCTTCACATTCTGCGGAGCAGCCGAGGACAGGGTCGAATCGCGGAAGGCGTAGGCCTCGGCGGTGAACGCCGCGACCACCGTCTTGTCCGGATGGCGCTGGTCTCCCTTCGCGGTGTTCAGATTCAAATCGACGATGTTGACGATGCGGTCCATGTTGGCGACTTCGGCCATGAACCGTCCCACTTCGTGGTACCCGCCCTCGACCCGGTACTGGGCCGGATAGGCGACGTAGAAATCCTCGGTGCGCGCCGGGGCGGGCTGGAAGAGCGCGAAATCGACCCCCGACTCCTGCCCGGCGACGGTCACCTTGGTGAGCAGGCTGGCGATCTCCTTGGAACTCGGCAGGAGCGATGACATCGACTCCCACCTCTCCTTCACCAGGGCGTACTCCGCCTCCACCGCCGGCAGGTTGGCCACCGCGGTCCGCGCCTTGGCCACGTCGGCCGAGAGTTGCGAGAGGTGAGCCTGCGCTTCCGCCGTCTGCGCGGCGCGCGCCTTGTAAGTGAAAGGAAGGATCTCGGTGAAGAAGAAAACGTAGATGAGCCCGATGATCAGGACTCCTACGAGTGCCATCTTCTGGGTGCCGGGATCACGGATGTCCATCGATGCCTCGCTGTTGGCGGCGATCCGCTCCGAGTTCAGGCGCCCGGACTCGCCTTCCCCCCCGCCCCCGGAACGGTGGGGGCGACATCGATCTCGTGGACCGACGGCTCCACCGGCTCCGGGTCGGGCTGGGTTTGGCGGCGGGCAGTGAGGGTGAAGTTCACGACATCATGGCCTTCGATCTGGCCACGCTGGGAGATCGTCAGGTCGACCTGCTCGTAGAGGACCGAACGCTCGAGCGAACGGATGAGCTCGGCCACGGTCAGATTGGAAAAGGTCACGCCGTTCAGGGTGATTTCCCCGCTCTTCTCGTTGAAGCCGGTGAACCAAACGTAGTCTGGAAGCCGTCGCGACAGCTCGTCGACCAGACGCACCCGCACCAGACGCTCCTGATCGAGCTTCTCGATCACGGTCAACCGCTTCCGCGCCAGCTCCCGCTCCCGGGTGAGCTGATCGATGCGCTGGATGAGCGGAGCGAGCTGGCGGGCTTCGGTCTCGAGGGCCGTGATCTGGCTGTGCACGCTTCTCAGCCTGACGCTCTGCAAGATGGAGATGAGGGCGAGAACGCCGATGGCCGCGCAAAGGACGGCGATCGGGGCGAAGGAAGCGATGCTGGGAACCTTGATCCGCACCTCCGTCTGCTCCGTGGCCGGGAGCAGATTGATGCGGATCATCTGCTGTACGTTGAGCATCAGATAGCCACCTTGCGCAAGGCCAGACCCACCGACACCGAGTATTGCGCCGCCTGCTCGGACCACTCCCGTGGATCGACGCGATCGGTGTCGATGGTGAGCTGAGCCACCGGGTCAACCACCTCGACCGGAACCTGCTGCCGGTTGGCCAGGAACTCTTGCAGGCCCGGGAGACCGGCGCCCCCGCCGGCGATCAGGATCCGCGACACCTTGTCGGCGTCTCCGGACGACTTGAGGAATGCAGCCGCCCGCTCGACTGCGGTGGCCAGCTCTTCGAACACCTCTCGCACCGTGGCGGGAAGATCGATCTCCTCCGAGCGACCGCCGCGCAGAGCCCCCTCCGCCTCTTCCTGGCCGAGGGCGTACTTGCGCTTCATCGTCTCGATGAGGGTCGACGTCCCGAGAGCCAGATCTTTGGTATAGAGAGGAACGCCGCTGCGAACGATGTTCAGGTTGGTCTCTTCGGCCCCCACATCGACGAGCGCCACCACCTCGCCCTCGGCGAGGTCGTAGTTGGCGAGCACCGCGTTCTGCAGGGCGAAGGCGTCGACATCGATGATGTCGGGATTGAGCCCCGCTTCCCGCACCAGGTCGGCGTGGGCGTTGACCATGTCCTTCTTGGCCGCCACCAAGAGGACCTCCATCTGTTTCGAATTGGGATCGGCCTTGAGAATCTGGAAGTCGAGGGTGACGTCGTTGATGTCGTAGGGGATGTGCTGCTCCGCTTCCCACTGGATGGCGGCCCGAGCGTCTTCCTGCTCGAGGCGGTCCATCCAGATCTTCTTGACGATCACCGCTCTCCCCGAGACGGCGGTGGCAACATTCTTGGTCTTGATCCCCTGCTCCTCGAAGAGATTCTGGATTGCGTCGATCACCGCCTGGCGATCCATGATCTCGGAATCGACGATCGCATCCGGAAGGAGCGGGGCCTGTGCGAAGCGCACCAGCTTGGCCTCACGGCCACGCACTTCGAGCTCGACCAGCTTGATCGAGCTCGAACCGATGTCGAGACCGATCACGCTCTTACTCCGTTTCTGC
>JBIOUT010000147.1:0-4984 GCA_044867365.1 Candidatus Eiseniibacteriota bacterium
GAAGCCTCTACTCTCACTCGGCTTCTCGGACGGGCGGCGCGCGGCGAATGCCATGCCGCCCAAATCATCGGAACGGGAGGGATGGGGCGGTCGCGCCTCTTGACCGAAGCGGGCCATGAGGCCCGCCGAGCCGGTTGGGTGGTGGTCCCGGTCGAGTCGAAAACGCCCGGCGAGGGTGGGCTCGATGACCTGAGCCGGGCAGTTGCCACTGCAGTCGGACTCGCGCGCCGAGAAGCTCCGGCATGGAACCAGCCGACGGCGGAATCGGCTTCCCTTGTTGAAGCCACTCCCAGCACCGAAGGCTCCGAATCTCACCACGCCCGCTGGACCGCCGCCGTGCTCGGCGACGTCGATGCCACCGGGGCGCGGCTCCTGCTTCTCTGCGACAATGCCGATCGCCTTTCCGCCGACGTCGCGGCCGCGGTCTCCTATTTGGTGACCGAAGCCGGAAGCCGGCCCCTTCTCGTCCTCGCCACTCGCGAGCCTGCGCCGGGCCCTGCCGCCTCAAACGGTCTTCCCGATGCCGAGATCATCCCGATCGGTCCCCTCCCCGCGCGCGAGCTTCGCCAGCTCCTCGCGCCACTCCTCGGCGAGGCGCTCAATCCCGACTCTCTCTTCGCCGCCCTGGAGCGGGCTTCGGGAGGTCGCCCGCTCTGGGTTCGCCTCTTGCTCGCGGAATGGCTGGCGACCGGCCGGCTGCGCTTCACGCACGGCAGACCTTTCTTCGACGAGAGCGCGTCGCCGGCGATTCCCGATTCGATCATCGAAGGCGTCGCCCGGCTCGTGTCCGCACTCGATCCGGTCTCGCGCGATCTCCTCGAGGTGCTCGCGGTCTGGGGCGAGCCGATGCCGCGGGAGTTGGCGGAGCAGTTGGCGCCGGGCGCCATCACCAAGCTGTCAGCCTCTCCCGAGATGCTGGTGGTGGATGACGCCGGACGATTGCGCTTCGGCGCCGATACCGTCGGCGCCGCTCTCTTCGACATGCTCACCAACGAGCGCCGCCAGCAATGGCATGCGGCCATCCTCGATGCGCTCGAGCAAGGCCGCCACCCGGTGGCGCCTGCACGGCGCGCCATCCATCTCCTGGCCGCCGGACGAACGGCGGAAGCGGTGCGAGATTTCATCGCCGCCGCCCATCAGGCGGAGTCGGTCTTCGATTTCCAGAACGCCCTCCACCATTATCGCCATGCGCTCGCCCATCTCACGGCTCTGCCCCCAAGCGCAAGAAACCGAACCGAGCTCGCTCTTGCCGCAGCTCGAATAGCGGTCCGCTTGCGCGATCCGCGCCTGGCGGACGAGCTCCTCGCCCCCCTCAGCGAGCGCATCGTTGCCGGCGAGGGGATTGCCGCCGAGAGCCTTACCGCCGAGGAGCGTTCACTCCGCTTCGAAGCCCTGATCGTTCGCGCCAAAGCGCTCCACGCCGATAGCCGCCATCGCGAGGCCGATGCAGTTCTGGATCAGGCGCGATCACTGGCGGCGACCGTCCTCGACGGATGGCGTCTCGATGTGGAGGTGGCCGCGGGCGATTACTACGTGGAGGAGCGCCGAGTCGAGGGTGATGCGCGATTGGGCCCGGTCGTTCGCCGACTTTCATCCGATGGACCGATCGACCTCCTGGCGCTGGCGCGCCATCGCTGGGGGCTCTTGCGGCGGGCGAGCAGTCTGCGCCAAGCCGCGGCCCTCGGGCTTCAGGCGGCGCGACTCGCTCGCAGCCGGCGTCTCCGCGATCACGTGCTCGCTGCCTCGGCATTCATCCAGGTGGCGGATTGCTATTTCCGCGAGCGCAAGATGGATCGGGCGCTCCGGGCTCTCGATCGCGCCCGGATCGAGATCGCTGCTACGCCGCACGATGGGAACCGGGCCGCGGAGCTCAATACACGCTCGCACGTGATGATCGAAATCGGACGGCCGGATGAGGCCGAGCGCCTGGCCATCCATGCGCGCGTCGTCTGCCTGCGGTCGGGGAACCTGACCCGACTCGCCACGTCCTTGCAGCAGATCGGTCGAGCTCGCCGCTATCTCGGGCGGCTCGAGGAGGCGGAGGCAGCCTATCGCGAGGCCGAGGAGCTAGCGATCCGCCTCGGCGGACCCGGTCTCTATGCGGCGCGCGGCAGTTTGGGCGAGATCCTTTTCCTGCAGGGAGAGCTCGAGGAAGCGGAGAAGCTCCTGAAGCTGGCGCACGCAAAGGCGCCGGCACCCAACCGCGGGCTCGTTCTCATCACCCTCGGTGATTTATTGCGCACTCGCGCAAGATTTCGCGAAGCGCTCGAGATCGCCGCCGAGGCGGAGTCGGAGTTGTCAGGCCATCTTCCCATCGCGGCGCCGTTGGCTGCGGCGCTGGCGGTGCGGATTCATCTCGACACGGGCGACCTCGAGGCGGCGGAGCTGCGAATGGACGATCTCCCCGGCGCCATCTCGAGCCCGGATCATCAGATTCAAGCGGAAGTGCACTTGGCGCGCGGCCTGATCGAAGCACGCGGCTTGGTCGAGGCGCGTTTCGCCGAGGCGCGCAGCCTGGTCACCGATACCGCCGGCACCGTGAGTGATACGGGCGGGCATGAGCCGCCTTACGAGGCGTTCGAGGCGGCGATCGCCGCCTGCCGGCAGCTCGGCGATCCGATTCTTCTCTCGAGAGTTCTCGTCTCGGCTCTCGGCGCCGCGCTCGAGCTTCCCGAGCCGCGACTCCCCTGGTTCGATCGAGCGTTGGCCGAGCTCGAAGGCGCGGCGGCCCGCACCGATGCTCGGCCGCTCGCCGCCGAAGTGCAGGCCTTGAGGATCCGTCTTGCAGGCCGCCGAGCATTCACTCCTCAAGCGGGTTTCTCGACGCCGCCGCCGGCGCCAGTCCGCCCCGTCCCGCATCTCGAAAGCGCGGCTCCCACCGAACTCGCAGCGACCGTCCTGGCCGGCAATCGATGGCTCCGCGCCGCCCTCGCCGCCCGGGCCAGCGAGGTGGAGCTGGTCGGGCGATCGCCCGCATTCAACGCCATCCTCGCTCGCGCCCAAACGCTGGCGACTCGCGACACTCCTCTCCTGATCGCCGGCGAGCCGGGAACGGGTAAGACTGCGCTCGCGATTGTGATCCACGAGACCGGCGGTCGCCGCGGGCCGCTGATCGTGATCGATGCCCTGGCCGATCCCGGCCGCCTCCGTCGGATCCTCCGTTCCGATGAGAAAGGTCGCGATAGCCAGCTCGTCCCCCGCGAGTCGATGGGTGACGAAGCGGTGATTCTCGAGCAGGCGACCCTTCTCATCGAAGAGGTGACCGCTCTCGACCGTGGGAGCCAGCAGGCTCTTTTCGACTGGATCGAGAGCGGGAAGACGGCGCGGGTCGTGGCCACCACGACCGGAGATCTCGCGGGCGAGGCGCGCGGCAGGAGATTCCACCGCGAGCTGGCGCGTCGTCTCACCGCCGAGCGGATCACCATCCCGCCGCTCCGCGCCCGAGAGGTCGATCTCGAGCTCCTGGTGACGGCGATGGTGAGGCAGGCGGCACGATCCACCGGCTCTCCGGTGCCGAAAGTGTCGCGGGAGTTCCTGAAGCGCTGCGCCGGCCATTCATGGCCGGGGAACCTGGCCGAGCTCCGGCAGTGCGTGACGAGCGCAGTACGACTTGCCACGAGCGGCACGCTCAACCTGGCGCCGGTCCCGGAGCCCACCGGGGCGGCGGTCGTGCCCTACCGGACGGTGATGCGCGAGTTCGAGCGCCGGGTGTTCAGCCAGGCTCTGGCTGCCGCCCGCGGCCATGTACCACGAGCCGCGCGTCTCCTCCGCCTTCCGGAATCCACATTTCGCTATCGGGCGGCAAAACTGAAGTTGATGGAAGGAGGATCGGAGGGGTCGACCTCGCCCGAGGTCCCCTGGCCCGGGAGCGATTCCTCAGCGTGACGACATCTCTTGCAGTGAAGGCCGCTCGCTTCGGGGGAGAACAGTTTCCTTCCAGGACGGTTGCCATCGTGAAGCCCGTATTCGCGTGTGACAAGCCATCCATTTGGGTGGAAACGATCTCCTCCGTGTCAACGGGCCGATTTGCGGCCCGCAGTGGTCAGCGAACCCGTTTGGGTGGAGCTGGCCTGAGTTACTTCCACCCCCCGACCACCGGGCCGCCGAGATCGGCACGGTTGGCACTTGGAGGAACGTCCATGTCTTGCACCCGACTCTGCCTGCTCTTCTTCGCCGTCTCCACTGCGCTGTTCGTGCCTCTCGCCGGCGCGGTCAACATCCCGGTCGAGCACCTCGATCCCGCCTCAGCGCCTTGTGGGCTCACCGTCACCGAGAACGGCTCCACGCGTACGCTGCAATGGTCGCTCGTCTCTGGGGCGACCTCGTACAAGGTGGGATACCGCCGCTGCAATGGTGAGGTTGTGGGACTGGCCGAGCTGCCCTTCACCTCCTACGATCATGTCGGTTGGACGGGGGAGTGCCTCGACTACGTCGTCGTCGCCTATGACGCCAAGGGATGCAAGGTCTGTGCGGCCGTCGTCGAGAACTTCGGAGGCTGCAATTGCCCTTGATGGGCGTCGCATGATCGTCTGAGCCGTGCCCGATCGATCGAGCTCCGAGGGGACGAGGCGGGCGCCGAAGCCGGCGACCCGCCTCGTCGCTCTTGGGGAGCCCGCTTGACCCGGCGTTCTCCATCCGATTTGCTGTCGGCGTGGGCCCCGACCGAAAGGCCGGTTACGGGGGACCTGGTCTCTGCTTCCCCCGTCGGCCAGGGAGGGAATGACCGTTCCTCCTTCCATTCCCGGCGGCGACGCGCCGCTGGTTCATCGCGCGCTCGCGGGTGATCATGCCGCGTACGCGGAGCTTCTTTCCCGTTATCGAAGTCGCGTGTTCGGGCTGGCGCTGCGCATGGTCCGGAATGCCGAGGATGCTTCCGACATCGCACAGGAAGCCTTCCTGAGGGCGTTCCAGTCGCTCGAGGGCTTCGATCGCAGCAAATCGTTCGGCGCCTGGATCGCCAAGATCACCGCCAACCTGTGCATCG
>JBIOUT010000148.1:0-7355 GCA_044867365.1 Candidatus Eiseniibacteriota bacterium
ATTCGTCAGATGGAAGAGCGCGGGCGGCGGATCGCCCCCGCCGAGCCGCATCTCGCCGAGGAAGGTGAGGACAGCGAGCGGCCGGAAGTAGTTCGACGAGAATATGAGGGGCCGGGCAAGCGCCTGCCGCCACAACTCGGGAACGCGATAAAGCGGGACATCGCGGAGCAGCGGAATGTCGTCCCAGACGAGATCATGGCCGAGGACGGGTAGATAGGCGGCGAAAGCGGCGAGCGCCGGCACGACAAGAGACCAGCGGGCCCACGCGATTCTTCGGCCGGCCTCGGCAGGAGTCCGGAGGCCGGAGCTCGTCCGGGCCATCCGCCGAGATCAGCCGGCGACGGCGGCGGAGGCGAACGCCGCCAAGCGACCGATCGCCTCTTCGAGCACCGGGGTGGCGGTAGCGAATGAGAGCCGCCAATAGCCTTCGGCTCCGAATCCGCTTCCCGGCACCACCGCGACCTGCGCCTCTTCGAGGAGGCGGTCGGCGAGATCAGTCGTCGTCTCTAGCCGTCGTGCCGCAACGAGACCGCCGACATGGGGAAACGCATAGAAGGTGCCGGCCGGACGAGCGCCCAGTCGCAGCCCGGGGATGGCCGCCACTCCCGCGCAGATGATCGCCCGGCGCCGGGCGTACTCGGCCAGCATGGGCTCGAGGTCGGCGTCGTCGAGGCCGAGGGCGGCGATCGCTGCGGCTTGCGACACCGAGCTCGGGTTCGACGTCGACTGGCCCTGCAAGGTGGTCATCGCTTGCGCGACCGGGAGTGGAGCCGCCGCATAACCGATCCGCCAGCCGGTCATGGCGTAGGTCTTCGATACGCCGTTGACCAGGATCGTCGCGTCCCGCCGGTCCGGGGCGACGGTGGCGAAGCTCACCTGGCGCATGCCGTCGAAGACGATCTTCTCGTAGATCTCATCGGTGATGACGAGAAGATCATGGCGGCGGACGACCTCGGCGATCGCCTCGAGATCCGACTCGAAGAGCACCGATCCCGTCGGATTGGCCGGCGAGTTGAGGATGAGGGCCCGGCTGCGGCGAGTGATCGCCGCCTCGAGCCGATCCGCGATCAACCGGAAGGAATCCGCCTCCGAGGTCTCGACGATGACCGGCTTCCCTCCCGCCAGCCTCACCATCTCGGGATAGCTCACCCAGTAAGGCGCGGGGATCAACACCTCGTCACCCTTGTCGAGGGTGACGAGAAGCGCGTTGTAGATCGAATGCTTGGAGCCGTTCGAGGCGACGATTTGATCGGGGGACATCTCGAGCTGGTTGTCGCGCTCGAGCTTGGCGGCGATCGCGCGCCGGAGCGCGAGGGTGCCGCCGACCGCGGTGTACTTGGTGTCACCGGCGCGGATGGCGGCGATGGCCGCTTCTTTGATCGGCTCGGGAGTATCGAAATCGGGCTGCCCGCCGCCGAGACTCAGGACCCGCACTCCGGCCTCGCGCATCGACCGCGCCCGCTCTTCGACGGCGATCGTCGGCGACGGGCTCATTCCCCGCGCTAGCCCCGACAGCCGCGCGGCGCGCGTCATCGCCTCGGCCACCGGGTTCACGCCGTCACTCCGGTGCGACCGGGAGCGAAGCGGTCGCGGAGCCGGCGCGCCACTCCCGCGGGCACGAAGCCGTCGATGGGCCCGCCGACACGCGCGATCTCCTTCACCACCGTCGAGTTGAGATAGATGAAGCGTTCGTTCGGCATCAGGAAGACGGTCTCGATGCCGTCGTCGAGACGGCGATTCATGAGCGCCATTTGAAACTCGTACTCGAAGTCCGAGATGACGCGCAGTCCCCGGATGATGGTGCGGATCTTGGCGGCGCGGGCGAAGTCGACGAGCATCCCGTCGAAGCTCTCGACCTCGACACCCCGGAGATCGGCGGTGGCCTCGCGGATCATCGCCACGCGGTCCCCGACCGGAAAGAGAACGGGTTTCTCGCGCTGCATCGCCACCGCCACCACGATCCGTTCGAAGATGGTGAGACCTCTCCGGACGATGTCGAGGTGTCCGAGAGTAACCGGATCGAAAGTGCCGGGGAAGATCGCTTGCGCCACACGCACTCCTTGCCGTGATCGAAGCGTATCAGCCTCCGACCGGGGTGAGCAACTCGACGAGCGTGTCGCCGTACCGGCGCTCATCCATGGGCTCGAGGCCCGCCGCCCCGGATCCCCCGGCCCTCCGGTCGTGCTCCCAGACGATGATCCCGCCGGGGGCGAGTAGGGGGGAGGAGCCGGCGAGGATGCCCTCGACCCCGACGGCGCGATAGGGCGGATCGAGGAAGATCACCCCGAAGGAACCCCTTTCGCCCTCGGCTTCATCGAGCCAGCGCTCGGCGCGCTCGACCGAGACCTCGCTCCGTCCCCCGAGACCGAGGGCGGCGAGGTTCGATCTCAAGACCGCCGCCACCCGCGGGCTCGCCTCGACGAAGACTCCACTTGCCGCTCCGCGGCTCAAGGCCTCGATGCCGAGGGCGCCGGATCCGGCGAAGAGATCGAGGACCCGGGCTCCCGGGAGGCGTGAGCTCAGGATCATGAACAGGCTCTCGCGCACCCGGTCGGCGGTCGGACGAACTCCGCTCCCCGGCACCTTGAGGCGCCGGCCGCGAAACTCGCCGCCGGTCACCCGCAGGCCTGCTCCGGTCACGCGAGCCCCGGGCGGGCGAGCGCCCGCTCGATTTCCAATGCGACTGCCTCGGGATCGAGCCCGTCGGTGTCGATGACGAGATGCGCGCGCCCATACCATGAGGCACGCAGCGCAAGGAACTCGGCGAGCCGGCCGGCGATGTCGGGAGGCCGCTCCGGATCGGTGCTCGCAAGCAGCGGGCGGGGTGCGGCGGCGGGCGCGAGGCGGGCGGCGAGCGTCTCCACCCGGGCCCTCAGCCAGACGCTCCAGGTCGAGGACCGAAGCCGGTTGACATTATCTTCACCGATGAACATGCCGCCCCCCAGCGCCACGACATGTCCTCGCAAGCGGACCGGGAGCTCCTCGATCCAGCGGCGCTCGCGGGCACGGAAGGCCGCCTCACCCTCGGCCCTCCAGATCTCGGCGATCGTCGAGCCGGCCTCCGCCTCGATGAGGAGATCGGTGTCGGCGAAGGGCCGCCCGAGGCGCCGGGCCAGCCGCTCCCCGACGACACTCTTCCCCGCCCCCATGAGCCCGACGAGGACGATCGGCCGGCCGGAATCGAGATTCTCGATCGCGGGAGTGTTGTCCGGCTGCCGGCTCATCTGCTAGCTTGCCATCCGCCGATGAGGATCCGCGACTACCTCACTCTCGATCGTGTCGACCTCCACCTCGATCGAGGAGACAAGGCGCAAGTCCTGAGCCGCTTGGTCAGGATGCTGGCAGGGTCGATGCGACACACCGACCCCCAGGCGCTGCTCCGCGAGGTCATGCGCCGGGAGGATGTCATGTCGACCGGCATCGGCGACGGCATCGCCATCCCCCACGCCGCGGCCGAAGGGCTCGCTCAGCCGTCGATCGCGCTCGGGGTGTCGGCGCCCGGAGTCGAGTTCGAGTCTCCCGATGGCAAGCCGGTGCATGTCATCTTCCTCCTGGTCGGGAACCGCGAATCCCCCGATCTCCAGCTCAAGGCTCTGGCGCGGATCGCCCGCCTCACCAAGCACGCCGAGCTCGTCGCCGGACTTCGCGCCGCCCGCTCCGCCGAGGAGGCGCTCGCTCTCATCGAGCGCGAAGACAACCGCGAGGAAGAGCCCACCCCTTCCGGCCCTAGGCTCGCCCCGTCACCTTGAGGACGATCAGGGTCAGGTCGTCGTCCGGAACCCTTTTCTTGCTGTAGGAGCGCACTGCCCGCTCGATCGCGCTGACGATCTTCGCCGCCGGCCGGGCGCGGGCGGTCACCGCCAGATCGATGAGGCGCGGGACTCCGAACTCCTCGCCGGCGCGGTTGCGCGCCTCGGTCACCCCGTCGGTATAAAGGAGCAGCATGTCGCCCGGACGAAGGAAGCGGAGCTCTTCCTTGAACTCGACCACCGGAAAGGCCCCGAGAATGGTTCCTCCCTCGCTCAGCTCCTCGACCGCACCATCCTCGTGAACCAGGAGGGCGGGATAGTGCCCGGCCGATGAATAGGTCAACCGGCGTTCGGCCAGATCGAGCACGCCATAGAACGCGGTGACGAACCGGTTGGGTTCGGTCGAGTCGATGAGCAACCGATTCACCTTGGTGAGGATGGTCGAGATCGCGTAGTTGTTGCGCACCTCGGTGAGCAGGCTGGCGCGAAAGCTGGCCATGATGAGCCCCGCGGACACTCCCTTGCCCGCGACATCCCCGATCGCCAGTCCGAGCTGCCCCGGAGCCATCTCGATGAAGTCGTAGTAATCGCCGCCCACTTCCTGCGAGGGAACATTGAGTCCGGCGAGGTCGAAGCCGGGGAGCTGTGGCGCCGCTTGCGGCAGGAAGGTGAGCTGGATCTGACGAGCGATGGCGAGATCCTCTTCGAGCTGCCGCGACCGCACCGCTTCTTCGTGCAATCGCGCCACCTCGATCGCCACCGCCGCCGAATCGGCGAAAGCGGCCAGCCGCTTGAGATCGTCGCGGCTGTAGGCGGCGAGCCGGTCGCTCTCGAGATTGAAGGCTCCGATCACCTTCCCTCGCGAAGCGAGTGGAGCCACCATCTCGGAAAGAGTGGTGTCGCGGGCCTTGATGTAGCGCTGGTCGACGCGGACATCGGGGATGATCGCCGGCTTCCCGGTCGAGATCGACCACCCGATCACCCCCTCCCCCACCTTCTGGCGAACTCGGTCGAGGCTCTCGACCTGGTATCCGCGTTCGATCGCATGCTCGATCGTTCCATCCTCGCGAACGAGAAAGATCCCCACCGCGTCATAGGCGACGAGCCGCCCCAGGCCGACCACGATCCGCTCGAGAACCTCGGTGACATGGAGGGTCGAGAGCAGGGTATGGCTCACCTCGCGCATGAGCTCGAGGGCGAGCTTCTCCTTCTCGAGGGTGCGGAAGAGGTTGGCATTGCGGATGGCGATCGAGAGCTCGTCGGCGACCGCCGCCAGGAAAGATTCGGCGGCGTCATCGAAGCCGCCCGGCCGGTTGGCCACCTCGATCGCGCCCAGGATCGAGCTGTCGCGGCGGAGCGGAACGGCGAGAAGGTTGCGAATGGCGCGCGAGTCGGGATGAGGATAGGGAGTGAAGCGCGGGTCGGACTGGGCGTCGTCGAGCCGAAGGCTGCGGCCATGGAGGACGACCCATCCCGCGATCCCCTCACCGGGAGCGATGTTAAGCGGAATCGAGATCGGTTGATCCGCAGGCGGAGCGGAATCCGCCGCGGCGTCCGCCCCTGGATCGCCGGCGCGACGGTTGAGCACTCGCGCCTCGAGCCGCGGCGGGTCGCCCTCGAGCAGAAAGAGTGAACCCGATTCAGCGCCGAGCGCCCTTGCCGCCGTCCCGACGACATCGCCGAGCCGCTCGCTGGGATCGCGGACGGCGTTGAGCTGGCGGAGGATGGCAATGAGCGCCGAGAGCTCGCGCGCCTCCGCGAGGCCGCTTGCCGGCGATGGGGACCGGGACCCGGTGAGGGTGTCGCTCATGTCGAGCCGGCGCGCCGGCGTTGGAGCTCGGCCTGCATGAGGGCGAGGCTACGCTCGGGATGCGCACGCCCGCGCGTCCGCTTCATGAGCTCGCCCATGAAGAACTTGATCAGCGCCTCCTTGCCGGCGAGGAATTGCTCGAGCTGCTGCGGATGGGCGTCGACGACCGCCTGCACATGGGAGCGGAGCGACTCTTCGTCGGCGATCTGCTCGAGCCCCCGCTCGGCGACGATCGCCCCCGCCGGGCGGCCGCTCGCCACCATCTCAGCGAGCACCTCCTTGCCGAGCTTCCCCGAGAGACTGCCGGCGGCGACGAGATCGAGAAGCCGGGCGAGATTCTCCGCCGACACCGGGAATTCGGCGATCCCGATCCCGCGCTCGTTGAGAAGCGCCAGCACCTCGGTGAGGATCCAGTTCGAGGCTCGCTTGGCATCGCCGTGACGGGCGGCCACCTGCTCGAAGTAGTCGCCGAGCGCTCGGGACTCGGTGAGGACCTGAGCGTCGTATTCCGGAAGCCCCAGAACCCGGATGTAACGCTCCTCGCGCGCCGCCGGGAGCTCGGGCAGCGCCTTTCCCGCCGATTCGATCTCCTCCCGGCTCAAGCGGAGCGGCAAGAGATCGGGCTCGGGAAAGTAGCGATAGTCGTGGGCCTCCTCCTTGGAGCGCATGACCAGCGATCGCTCGGCCGCGGCGTCCCAGAGGAGCGTTTCCTGGATAACCCGCTCGCCTCGCTCGAGGAGCCCGGCCTGGCGCTCGATCTCATAGCTCAAGCTCCGTTCGACGTTCCGGAACGAGTTGAGATTCTTGATCTCGGTCTTGGTGCCGAGGGCCGTCGCCCCGCGAGGGCGGAGCGAGACATTGGCGTCGCAGCGCAGGCTTCCCTCCTCCATGTTGCCGTCGGAGACCTCGAGCCAGCGCACGAGGTTGCGTAGCCGCTGGAGATAGAGATAAGCCTCCCTGGGCGAGCGCACATCGGGCTCGGAGACGATCTCGATGAGGGGCACCCCGGAGCGGTTGAAATCGACCAGGCTCGAGCCGCCGGCGCCTTGATGCAGCAGCTTCCCTGCGTCTTCCTCCATATGGACGCGGGTCAAGCGCACGATGCGTTCTTCCCCCTGCTGGCGAAACGAGATCTTGCCGCCGAGAGCCAGCGGCTGCTCATACTGCGAGATCTGATAGCCCTTCGGCAGGTCGGGATAGAAGTAATTCTTGCGGGCGAAGATCGATTCACGCTGGATCTCGGCTCCGACCGCCAGCGCAAAGCGCACCGCGAGCTCGACCGCCTTGCGGTTGAGCACCGGGAGCACGCCCGGGTGGCCAAGGCAGATCGGGCAGACGTTGCGGTTGGGCTCGTCGCCGAATCGGGTGGAGCAGGCGCAGAAGATCTTCGATTCGGTGAGGAGCTGGCAGTGAACCTCGAGGCCGATCACCGGCTCGTAACGTTCGAGGATGCGTTCGGCGAGGGTTTGAGTCATCGCTCGAATCTTAGCACGGAGACGGCGATGGGGATGGGATGAGGTCTCGGATCAGCGCTCGCGGTGCGCCTCTTTCGCCAGCTTAGCCTCGCGGAGCGCCTCGACGATCACTCGACTGGGGACGATCTCATCGACCGAAGTTTCGAACTCGACCCTCGACTGCTCGGGCCGGCCGACGCTGTATGAGGCGCCGTCCCGATCCCGGACCAGATACCCCGCATCGACGAGCTCGCGGCGCAAGCTGACATGGTCGATTTCGATCTCCCGCCCCACGCTCAAGAGCCACGAGCTTAAGGCGGCGTTGATGTCGCTCTCCGCAAG
>JBIOUT010000149.1:0-2893 GCA_044867365.1 Candidatus Eiseniibacteriota bacterium
CCTCCCGCCCCGAAAGATCGTAGATCCGGACTTCCGCCGGGCCGGGTCGAGGGAGATCAAAGCTCAGTGTCGTACCCCCGCGAGATGGGTTGGGCCCGTGTTTGCGACTGCCGCACCCATGGGTCGTGCGACGCTGCAACCGGCGTGGCCCAACCCATCTCGCGGGGGTACGACACTGAGCTTTGATCTCCCTCGACCCGGCCCGGCGGAAGTCCGGATCTACGATCTTTCGGGGCGGGAGGTGCGCCGGCTCCTTTCGGGTTGGTCACCGGCCGGTCGGAACATTGCTCCTTGGGACGGCCGGAGCGATTCAGGACAGCAGGTGGCGAGCGGCACGTATCTCATCCGGCTCACGTGGGATAGTGGTTCCAAGAGCCGCAGTGTAACCGTCCTCCGGTAAAACACCGCCTGGATTACTGGATAGCGCGCCAGCTGGTGCCCTATCCTCCCGCGCCGTGACCCCAATCCGTTCGGCGTTCACGGCAACCCGTTCGGTAGGCCTTGCCGCCGGGATCCTCGCCTTCCTCCTCCTCGCTCTCCTCGATAGCCCGCTCCGGCACGTCATCGGCCGCGGCGGAATAGCAAGCTACGGCGCGCGCCCGGCTCTTGCCGCCGCCGCCGTCCTCCTCATGGCCGTCTGGTGGGTGACCGAGGCGCTTCCCATCCATTGGACCGCCCTCGTCCCGCTCGTCGCCTTTCCCTTGCTTGGAGTCTTCGGTCGCGGCCCGATCGGGGACCTTCGCGCCGCCGCTCTTCCCTATGTCGATGCGTACATTTTCCTCTTCCTCGGCGGCATGAGCATCGCCGCCGCCATGCAAGAATGGAATCTCCACCGGCGGATCGCTCTCACCATCATGCTCGGGATCGGCGCCGAGCCGCGCCGACTCCTTCTCGGGGTTCTCGTCTCCACCGCTTTCGTATCGCTCTGGATCTCCAACACCGCGACCGCCGCGATGATGTTTCCGATCGGCATGGCGATCATCGCCCAGCTCGAGCACGAGAACGATGGACGGCGGCTCGCCGGCTTCGGAGCGGCGATCATGCTCGCCGTCGCCTACGGCGCCAACATCGGCGGCATCGGGACCAAGATCGGGACCGCACCGAACGCGATGTTCTGCGGCTTCCTCGCCCAGAACCTGGGCGTCGAGCTGAGCTTCCTCCACTACATCGGAGTCGGCTTTCCGTTCGTCGTCCTCTTCTTGCCCATCGCCTGGTGGTGGCTCTGGCAGGCCCTGGGCCGCATCGACGCTCCTCGCGGAACAGTGCGTGCCGCGCTCGAGTCGGAGCTCACTTCCCTCGGCCCGATCAACGCTCCCGAACGGCGAGTGCTCGTCGTCTTTGGGTGCGCGATCCTGCTCTGGATCTTCGGCAGTCCGATCACGCGCGTCCTGGCTCCGCATCTTGCCGCCTGGGTTCCGGGAGTCCGCTCGTGGTCGAAATATGTCGAAGCGGGGATCGCCATCACCGCCGCCCTCGTCCTCCTCGTCGTCCCTGTCGCCGGCCGGCCGCCGCTCAGCCTCGGCCAGCTTCGCCGCTTGCCCTGGTCCACCCTCATTCTGCTCGGCGGCGGGTTCTCGATGGCGGCAGGAGTCGAGGCAAGCGGCTTGTCGACATGGATCGGCTCGACTCTGGGCGGAATGCGCGAGAAGGAGCCGCTCGTTCAGGTGGCGATCGCTAGCTTCTCATCGGTCGCCTTCACCGCCATCGCCTCGAACACCGCCACCGTGAGCGTGATGCTCAATGTGCTGGCGAGCGCCGCCGCGCCAAGCGTCGTCCTTCCGGTGCTCGGCGCTACGACGATCGCTTCGTCGTGTGATTTCGCATTGCCGGCGGGAACGCCGCCCAATGCCATCGTCTTCGGCTCGGGCTACTTGACCATTCCGCGCATGGCCAGGATCGGGATCGTGCTCGATCTTGCCGCGGCGGTCCTGGTCACCTTATGGTGCGGGCTGGGAATCCGGCTCCTCGGGCTTCTTTGACGCCGGGCTAACGCGGGGATGGAGGCTAGCGCGGGGCGATGGCAGCGGCGGGAGCGCCGATCATGGGCGTGCCGACTCGTGGAGCTTCGGCGGTCGCCGGCGGAACGACAGTCTCCGTCTCCGCCGGTGAGGTGACGAGCGGAGTCAGCGCCGGGCCGAGGATCTTGACGATCTGCACCGGGAGCGAGCTCGTAAAGCCGTAGTTCTCCGCTTGCGACCCTGAGACATACGCGGTGACGACCCCGAAGAAGCGGTCGCCGATGAAGAAGACGAAGCTCGCGGTGCGGCTCGCCACCCGCGAGCTCAGGAGCCTGCCGCCGCGCGCGAAGCGCTCGATGCGATTGTAACCCGAGCCGGTTTTGCCGCCGATCGGCACGATCTCGCCGTCAGGACCGCGCACCGCCCCGTGGGCCCGGACGGCGGTTCCTCCATCCACGACCGCGACCAGGCAGTCACGCAGCGCCGCCGCCACTTCCTGCGGCATGACCTGCTGCGGAGCCTCGTTGACTGGTTCCATGGTGGTTTCGTAGGGAGTGCCGACGGCGAAATCGAGCCGCTGGATGCGCTGAATCGGCGCCCGCTCGCCGCCGCGCAAGATGATCCCGATGAGCTCCGCGAGAGCGGCGGGACGATCGGCCGAGCTTCCGATCGAGGTGGCGAGCGAAGGCACGAGCGAGCCGAACGGATAGCCGAGCTCTTGCCAAACTCGATGGATCTGCTCGAAGGCGCGAGTCTCGAGCAGGATGCGGATGCGCAGATCCTGCGCATGGCGAGCGCGCTTGGCGAAAAGCCACCGATAACCGCTCTCGATCGCCGGCTCACTCGAATCGGCGAGCTCCGGCCAGGTCGCCTGAGGATGGTCTGTGAGATAGAGAACCGTCCATAGATCGAGTGGTTGCACTCGCAGGAGATAG
>JBIOUT010000150.1:0-5644 GCA_044867365.1 Candidatus Eiseniibacteriota bacterium
GACCGAGAGCTCCTTCATCCGCATGAAGTCGGTGAGGGTGTTGTCGAGATCGAAGAAGACGGCCCTGATCAACGTGCGGGTCTCCGGCGGGGTCGAACGAGGGCCGGCAGGCGGTCTAGTGGAACGAGGGCCGGCAGGAGGTCGGTGAGCCGGCCGGTGGTGGGCGATGACCGGCCGGGACACGACGATGGTCGGACGCGAGTGAGTGAGACCGAGCGGGTCCGATCCGATTCGGTCTCCACGATTGAGCCTCCGGCTACTTGGTCGAGGACCCGATCATGCGTCCGAGACTGATTTCACCGTTGTCGATGCGAACGTTGAAGCCGCAGTTCGGGTTGGTGCAGACCCATGCCTTGTAGGTGATGGGTGCCCCCTCCCGCCCATAGTCGGAAAGCGGGATCAAAACGCCCGTTCCACACTTCATGCACTCCGGGAACTTGAGCTCCATCGGAAAACCCCCCTCCCTTCAACCAGCCCCACCGCGGGCTGGTGCGATCGGGCGCCTCGGCCAGCCCAAGTTGCTAGCCTAACAGACCCCGATTACTCCTGTCAAAGCGTGTTCCTACATGAGGTTAAGGAACTCGGCCGGGGCCAGGATCAGGATGGCCTGCATCCTCCGAGAGGCCACCGCCCGCCCCGCGCTCATGTCTTCTGCTCCTTCTTTTCGGCAGCTGGAAAGAGGATGTTGTTGAGGATCAGCCGATAGCCGGGGGAGTTTTTGTGGAGCGCAAGGTTGGTAGGGGGGTCGCCAACGGCGTGCTGATAGTCCTCAGGATCGTGTCCGCCGTAAAAGGTGAAAGTTCCTTGCCCATAATTGCCGTGCAGGTACTTGACCTCGTCGGTCCCTTCGGCCTCGGCGAGTATGGTCACGGAGTCCTTGATCGTCGAACGCTTGAAGCCTGTCGTCTGGCCGAAGAAGCCGTTGACCATCGCCACGTGATCTTGAGTGAGCATCGTCGGCACCGGATCCTGCTTGGCCGAGAACTCGAACAGGGTGAAGTAATCGGCCTCGGGCCCGCGGTTCAGCCGGTAGTTCGAGGTGTCGATGTTCGAATGCTCGTAGACGAGCGGGTTCATCTCGAGGGTGAAGCTCTGGAAGGCGAGGGTCGCGTCGAAATCGAGCTTGGACTGGCAGTCGGGAGCCGGGGGATCGCCGTCGAACATGGAAGAGCAGATGTCGGTATTGTGTGCCGCCAGCGCGATGTCGAAGGTATCGGTGGCCGAGCACATGGCGAAGAGGAAGCCGCCCTTGCCGACATAGTCCTTGATCGCTTGCGCCACCGCCAGCTTGTGCTTGGATACCTTCTTGAAGCCTGCTTCGTGGGCCAGTTGCTCTGCCAGTCGCACCTGCTCCTTGTACCACTCGTGGTTGCGGAAGCCGGCGTAGAACTTGCCGTACTGGCCGGTGAAGTCTTCGTGATGCAGATGCAGCCAATCGTACTTGTCGAGCTCGCCGGCGAGAACTTCCCGGTCATAGATGACCGTGTAGTGGATCTCGGCATAGGTGAGGGCGAGAGCCACCGCGTCATCCCAGGGCTCGAAGTTGGGAGGGGCGTAGATCGCCACTCGCGGCGCGGTCTCGAGCAACACCACCTCCATGTTCTCGGATTCGATCGTCGAATAGATGGAAGAGGTCTCCGAACCCACGTTCTCGATGTCGACTCCCATGAGCCGCGCCTTCTGCTCGATCGGCGCCCCGTCGGGGAGAAGGAAGGATCCCCCTCGGTAGTTGAGGAGCCATTCCACCTTCTCACCCCGTTCGAGCACCCAATAAGCGAGGCCGTAGGCCTTGAGGTGATCGGTCTGGGATAGATCCATCGGCACGAGATAACGCGCGGCCGCAGGCCGGGCGGCGGCGAACAAGAGCGTTACGGCGCTCACCAGGGCGAGGCAGAAGACTGAGAGGGGGCGCCGGTCGTGCGATGAAGGACGATGGATCATGAGCATCGTGTCAGGCTCCAGTTCATGTGCGGCGCTTCAGGCGCTCGATGAGCTTTCTCGCCTCGTCGGCCTCGATGCTGTTCGGGTACTTCTCCAATACTCGCTCGTAGGTGGCGATGGCCGCCGCAAAGTCCTGGCTCATCTCCGCACGGATATGGCCAATCCGCATCATCGCCGACGGCGCGAGTGGAGACTCCGGCATTGAATCGACCACCGCCTGGTAATAGCCGAGAGCGGCGGTGGGGTTCGGCACCAGGAGGGCGGCATCTCCGAGGGCGATCAAGATGTCATCTTCGAGAGCCGAGCCGGGATAGCGTTCCGCCGCCTGCTTGAGGAGCGCCGAGGCCGAATCGATCCGGCCGGCCCGCAGCTCCCGCGCCGCCGTGGCGAACATGATGAGCGGCCTCTGGCCGGAATCCGAGTTCTCGTCGATGAGGAACACGCGGGTGATGGCGTCGTTGGTCAGGTAGCCGCGGGGATGGCGGCGGGCGAATTCACGATAACCGGCGGCGGCGGTGTCGAAGTGGGCGTCGAAGAAATCGACCTCGACGAGGTCGTACTCGGCCACCTCGCGCTCGACCGGAGAGCGGCCGCTCTGGGCGACGGTGCGGAGCGCCGCCCGCGCTTGATCGAGGCGCCCGGCGCGCAGCTGCTCGCGGAAGGGGGCGAAGACCGTATCCGCCCGCACCGCTGCGATGTCGATCTCCATCGAGTGACGGCGCATGTCGGCGGGGGGCGGGGTCATCGACCGCCCCGGCGGTCGGGATTGCGGATTATTGGGATTCGGGGTTTCGGCGCCGCTGCGGGCCGAGTCGCCGAGGATCGAGCGCAGGATGCGCTTGAGCCCCTCCATCTGCTGAGCATCGGGCTTGGGCGGCTGGCGCTGCGCATCGGCCGCTCCACTCCCGAGGATGCAAAGGACGCCGAGGGTGCCGAGCGCGACCAGAAGCGGCCCGGCGCCCTTCGCCGTCCGGCTAGTTGGGCTCCGTCTGATCATCCGCTGGGACCTTGACCAGGGCGCGGTAATAACGCTCGACCAGCTCACGGAAGCCGGGCGGATAGGGATCCGAGCGGCCGCGCAGGATGTCGGCCTCGAGTCGCTCGCGCCGCGATAGAAGCTGCTCGGGGAGCGCCGGCACCGCATCCTTGGGCAGATCCTGCTGGCCGGTGCGTGACAGGCGCTCGCTCCCTAGGTCGCGCTTGCGCACCGAATGCTGGGCGTCGAGAAGCCGGCTCAAGATCTGATGCTGGCGGGAGAGCAGGCGGTCGTCGACCCGGTTCTGCTGCATGTCCTGCGCGACGTCCTGCATCTCATTGGCCAGCTGATCCAGCCGACCGAGGACATCGCGCTGCCCCTGGAGGCCCTGGGCCACGTCTTGTAGCCCCTTCTGAATCGCCGCTTGCTGAGCGGCGAGACGCGAGAGACGGTCGCGCCCGCTTTCGCTGAGCCGGTTCCCCTGCATGAGCTGGCGGGTGCCCTCGTTCACTTCCTGCTGAGACTGGGAGAGCCCCATCATCTTCTGCATCGCCATCTTCATCGAGTTGCAGTTTCCGCCCTGGCACATGGAGTCTTCGGCGCCGAGCAGTCCGAGGATCGCCTCGTTCACCTGGGCCAGAGCCTGGTAGCCGTGCATGCGGCCGCCGGAGACGTTCCCGCGCTCGTAGCTCGAGGTGGCGTTCTCCATCGAGCGCATCGGCTGACCCAGGATGCCGGCGAAATCGGTGCCCACCATCGCCGAGGTGCGGGCGATCTCTTCGATGGCCTTGTTGACGCGACGGGTCGCCTCGAGGAGCCGGAGCTGATCTTCGGCCATCTGCTGCGGATCCGCGGCGTCGGCGCCGACCAGCTCCTCCTCGTCGTCCGAGACCTTGAGGAGCTCGTGCGCCGCCGCGCGCAGCTTCTCGGCCATCTCGCTCATCTCCGCATTCATCATCGACTGCTGCTGCATCCGGAGCTGCTCGAGGAGCGACCGCATGTTCTGGCTCGCCTTCTGCCCCGATTTCTTGGCGCCCTTCGGGTTGCCGCCGCTCATCTGCTGCTTGGCGGACTCCATGTTCGACTGCATGGGGCTTTCCTGGTCGGACTGATCGGCGAGCTGCTGGAGCTGCTTCGACGCCTGCTCGTTCATCTTCTCGATCTGGCGCGCCAGCTCATCGAGGAGCTTGGCCAGCTCCTCGGCGTTCTTGACCCCCGTCTCCTCCTCCTGGGTCAACCGGGCAAGCTCGTCCTTCTTCTCCTGCGAGTCTTTACCCTGTTGATTCTTGTCGCCGGGCGGAGTCTTGTCCTCGTCCTTACCGGATCCCTGATCATGGTTCTCGAGCTTCTCGAGATCCTCGTTGATCTTGTCCTGCTTGTCGGTCAGCTCCTCGGCTTGCTTCACCGCCCGGTCCATCTTCTCCTGGAGCTCGACCTGGCGGAGCATCTCGATCGTCTTCTCGAGCTTCTTGAGCAGATCCTCGTGGGTCATGGTGAGATCGCGGAGCGCCTTCTGGACCTCGCTCGGGTCGAGCTGTGAGAGCTGCTCGCCCAGGCGCTTGAAGGCTTGCTGAAGCTCAGGATCGGTGATCTGTTCCATGAGCTTCTGGATCTCCATGACCTTCTCGAAGACTTCCTGATCGACCAGGTTCTGATTATCGAGCTTGGCCAGCGATTCCCCCAGGCTCTGGGTCAGCTTCTGGAGCTCCTCGCGGATCGCCTGCTGGCGCTCGAACGCCTGGGTGATCTCCTGCTTGTCTTCCCACTTGGCCACCGGGAACTTGGTCATCTCACGGGCGATGCGCTCGAGCTCTTGCTTGAGCTCGACCCCTTCCTCGTGCACCTTCTCGAGGTCGGCCTTGGCCTCCCGATGCTCCTCCTCGACTTCGGAATAGATATCGGTGATGGTGGGGAGCCGCAGGGTGTAAGTGCGGCTGCGCGCGCTCTTCGGACCGGAGACCGTGTCGTTGTCATAGACCTCGACGTAGTAGGTCACCAGATCCCCAGGCGCGAGCTTGAGCGCCGACAGATTCCAGACATAGGTCTCGGTCGCCTCGCGTGGATAGCCGGTGAAGCGTGCGAGGCGCTGCCGGACCGGCTGCTCGTTGCCCTCGGTCGAGTAGTTGAGATGGAGGCTCGAAAGCCCGTAGTCATCGGCGACGTGCACGGTCAGGGGAACGCGCATGTCGCCGGGCACATCGGCATCCTCGCCCGGACGGAGGATCGCGATCATCGGCTCGCGATCCGGAGAGGCACTCACCCGATAGGGGCCGAGGCGCGATGCCCCGGTTCGGGGATCGCCCGACTTGCGGTCGCGCTCGAGAACGACGTTGTAGGTCGTCTCCTGGACGATGGGGAAGGTGGCGCGGCCACGCGTCGACTTCACCCACTTGATCTTGGCCTTGGCGCCGGTGGCGAGCTCGATCTGCCCTTCTCGCACCGGCTGATTGGTCTCGAAGGTGACCGCCACCTCGGTGCCCCGTAGCGCCGCCACCGAGCCGTCGATCGCCTGCACCGTCTCGTTCGGGAGTCCGGAGTAATCCGGATAGTGGTACTCGAACTCGAAGCTCAGGATGCGAAGCGGCTCGAGCACACGGATCAGATACTCGGGAGACGTGATGTTGCCCGCAGCAACCCGATAGTGCGTTTCCGACTCGATCGTGGGGATGGTGAAGCTGAAGGTGGAGGCCGGGGCTTCCTTCTCGGCCGCAAATCGGCGCCACACTC
>JBIOUT010000151.1:0-7863 GCA_044867365.1 Candidatus Eiseniibacteriota bacterium
CGGGGCGATCGCGCAGGGGGGGCACCATCACCGAGAACTCGTTCAGCCGATAATAGAGATCCTCGAGAAAATCCCCCTTGCGGATCGAATCCCGGAGTTCGACGTTTGATGCGGAGATGACTCGACAGCTGATGGTCCGCCACTTGTTATCGCCGACCATCCGGACTTCGTTGCGATCGAGGACGTGCAGGAGCTTGGCCTGCATGGTGGCAGACATCTTGTCCACCTCGTCCAGGAAGAGTGTACCGGCTCCCGCCTCCTCGAAAAGGCCCCGCTTTTCGCGCACCGCACCGGTGAACGCCCCCAGAACGTGCCCGAAGAGCTCACTCTCGAGCAACGGCTCGGGTAGCGCCGCACAATTGACCTGTACGAAAGGCTCGCTCCGCCCGGCGCTGAGCTGATGCACGGCGCGGGCCAGGAGTCCCTTGCCCGTCCCTGTCTCGCCGAGAAGCAGAACCCGCGCCGGCGTTCCGGCGACTCGCTCGATCAGCTTGAGGATGCGGAGCATCTCCTCATTCCGGGTTACCACGGGAGCAAGTGCAGGAGGAAGATCGCTCGGCGGCTTGCTCGCGATCATGCTCTGCGCCCGCTCCGACTCGACCGCAGCGATTGCCACCACGTTGGTCAGCATTGCGAGGAGGGCGATCTCCGCCGCACGATAGGGTCCGGCGGCGTTTCCTGGCGCCCGCTCGACATAAACGACGCCCTGCATCTGTTCGGGGATCCGGAACGGCAGCACCGCGACCGATAGCGGCGCGCCATCGCGGGCGCCGACCCCGCCGAGCCTTGGATCCTCGAGCGGCTCGGTGGCGATGAGCGGGCGCTCGGTGGCGACGAGCTCCGCGATCAGCGGACGACCGAGGGCGGCGAGAATCCGAGTCGCCTCGGGGCGACGGAATCCAGAGCTGCTGCGGACCGCGAGCGGTCGTTCGTTCACGCGGTTGCGGCCGTCTCCCCCACTCCCCGCTCGCGCCGATTCCTCGCCTGCTCCATCTTCCCGGCCCCAGGCGAAGAACGCACGGTCGGAGCCCGAGCGGCGGACCACCAGATCGAGAAGGTTATCGAGGACCGCCCCTACCTCGGATCTCCCGCCATAGAGACGGGTCACCTCCTGGAAGGCTTGGCGCTCGGCGGCGGTCGGCCCGTAGCCGCTGGCGATGGCATCCTCGACCTTCGCACGCAGCCGATTGAGTTCCTGGCGGAGATCGGCTTCCTCATCCCCCACCTGATGGAGAGCCGCGCCGATCCGTACCAACGCCTGGTCGAGTCGGCCGCTGGCGTGGTCGAGGGTCGCCAGGCGAAGTGCGGCGAGCGCCCCGTCAGCCGGCAATTCGAGCCCGACGGCCAGGGTCTCGGCGCGGAGATAGGCGGCGTTGGCGCTCTCCATCCAGTCGGCGCCGAGTCGCGCGCCTTGCTCCATCCAGACATCGCCGAGGGCGAGGAAGGTGTGCAAGAGCTCCCAGCGATCGCCCATCGCGGAGAGCCGTTCGACGACTAGGGTCGAATGTTTGTGCAACGGCTCGAGCTCGGCGCGGCGACCATGAATCCGCGCGAACAGGCGATGGCAGAGCGCCTCCTCGTAGCCGTCGCCGACCTTGCGCGCGATCCGCAATGCCTCTTCGGCCAAGCCATGAGCCTCGTCGAGGCGGCCGGTGGAAGCACAGACCTCGCCCCATCTCCGCCCCAGCTCACCGACGAGCTCGTTGGCCGAGCCCAAGCGGCGGGCGACCTCCATCCCGGCCCGATACTCCTCCTCGGCGCGAGCGAAATCGCCGCGCGCAACCGCGAGGTCCCCGAGCGATTCGCGAGCAAGGCCCTCGGCGCGCACAATCCCATGGGTGCGAGCAACCTCGAGGGCCTGGACGAGCCAGGATTCGGCGGCTGCAAAGCAACGCTGGCGGATGCAGAGGTTGGCGCGGGCGATGTAGGCATTGGCGAGCCCGCGCCGATTGCCGATCCGCCCCATGAGATTCACCGCCCGATCGAGACGCTCCTCGGCTCGCTTCCACTGCCCGAGCTTGAGATGAACGACCCCGAGATTGACGCACAAAGCTCCGATCTGCGCCTCGTCGGCGAGGGTCTCATTGGCGTCGAGGCCCTTCTCCATCATCCGGATAGCTTCCATCCACCTGCAGGCGAGCTTATGGATGACCCCGAGATTGTTGAGGGTGCCGGCGATGCCGCGCTCGTCGCCGATGCGCCGGAAGGTGGCAAGGGCGCTCTCGAAGTAGTTCTGCGCCTCCTGGGGCCGCCCCATGCGCAGATAGAGCTTGCCGAGCCGCCGCTCGAGGGTCCCGAGCGCATGCTGATCGCGGGATTGCTTGAGGAGCTCGTAGGCTCGCTTGAGGAGCCGCTGGGCCTGCGAGAATCGTCCCGCGTCGGTGGCCATCGAGCCGCGTATGGCGAGCACCTGACCGAGCTCGGTGTCATCGGGATGGCGCTCGAGCAAGCGCTCGGCTTCCGCCAGAGCCGCGCGCGCCTGGTCGTATTCGGTGCGTAGCTGATGCGCCTCGCCGAGACGGCGGCAGATGTAGATCATCTCCGCCGGGGAAGCTACAGCTGGAGCCAGGTCTCGAGCCTGGAGATAGTAAGAGAGAGCCTCCTGACGGTTGTCGCATTCGAGCTGCCCGTTGCCCAATTGCACGAGCTTCTCGAACTCGGCTCTCTTGGCGTCAGCCTCCCGGTCGGATGACGGGGCGCTGACCTTTCCTTGGCTCAGCTCTGACATGAAGCCGTTTTCCGGAGTAAGCCTCAACCGGTAGACACGGCCAGCTCTGGTGCCTGGTTCAGACGATCTGCTACCAGCCAGCCAGGAGCATCTGCATGAGCATCCAGAAACGCGGCGGGACGATCATCTTGATCCCGGCTAACTGGTCGCTCCGCAATCCTTCGTCATCGACGGTAGACACCACCGGGGTTCCCCTTGGACCAACGAGCCGGCCGTGTCCTCCTTGCTCGCCGCCGAGCCACGGAGGCAACGTGGGCGGATAATTCTCGCCACGCTCGATGATCTCGTCAGGATCGCCGTTGGAATAGGCCGGCGGAGGGGGCACGATCGCCGTCAGAAGGAGGAGGCATGCGGAGAGCAGCAAATACCTCGCGAAGCGCTTCATGGGGTGAATCATCTCCCTCAATGCCCGCGACGCGGCGCGGGCTCGCTCGTGGCAACGCCAGAGGGGACCTCGTGAGGAGGGCGGGGACCTCAAACGAGGGGTCGATGGCCGCCGTGAGCGATTCCTTCCCTCATTGCCAGTCTATAGAAAGGGAACGGATTGGGTCAACTCGCTTATTCACCTCTCACATTTATTTCCACCTCTCACGTTCTTTTCCAGATCAATCTCCCTTCGAGCCCGATGGGTAATTCGATGTCGAACCGGTCCCCGGTCTCGGGCTCGGCGCATCCGGCCCTGGAAATGGGGGTTAGCTTCAACGGACGGGGATGGGGTGTCGCCTGAGGTCTGGCGCTCGAGCTGCCGGCTGATCCGGCTGTGCAGCGCCTGGATCCCGCAGGTCATCGCCGGCGTCCAAGGGAACGAAAGTCGATGCTATGCTGTGGTGTTCCAAGTCGTTGCCCTCCCAATCACACATGGAAACAACAACCCACCGGCCGAGCGCCCCGGGTGAAGCCCCGACGGTGTCATCCATGGGCCCCCTGGACCCCCAGCGGCCCACCCTCCTCGGCGACTTCCCCTCCGAGCTCGGCAATCACCTGGCCTCTCTTCCCGGCGGGGACCGGCCCTTCCGGGCCCGGCAGCTTTTCCGCTGGATGCATGCGCTTGGCGTCGCGGATTTTGCCGCGATGTCGAGCCTGCCTTCATCCCTTCGCGGCGCCCTCGCCGAGCGTTGGCGGGTGGCGTCGCTCCGGCCGGTCGCTGAATCGCAGTCGAGCGAGACGGTCACCCGGAAGTTCGTCCTCGAGGCAGTCGATGGAGCGCGCATCGAAGCGGTGCGGATCGAAACTCCAAAGCGCGTCACCCTGTGCCTCTCGTCGCAAGTGGGGTGTGGATTCGCCTGCGGCTTCTGTCGCACGGCGCAAATGGGCTTCGTGCGGCATCTGACCGCCGCCGAGATCATCGATCAGGTGCACTGGCTCAAGAGACTGACGTCGCTTCCCGAACGCTTCAATATGGTCTTCATGGGCATGGGCGAGCCTCTTGCCAACTACGCCCAGGTGATTCGAGCGATCGACCTCCTCACCCATCCCCAGGGACTTGCCGTGAGCCCGCGCCGAATCACCGTCTCGACGGTGGGCCTCGTCCCCGAGATCATCCGCCTGGCGAATGAACGGCCGCGAGTGCGGCTTGCGGTCTCCTTGACCGCGACCACCGACGAGCTCCGCGATCGCCTGATTCCGGTGAACCGCCGGTACCCGCTTTCCAAGTTGATGGCGGCGGTCGAGGAACACGCACGGATCACCGGCCGTCGCGTCACCTTCGAGTACGTCCTCCTTGCCGGGGTCAACGACTCGCCCGCCGATGCCTCTCGCCTGGCCCGTCTGGCCAACCGGGTGCCGTGCAAGCTGAACCTGATTCCCTACAACCCGACCGGAATCGAGGACTTCGTTCGCCCCTCACCGGCCGCCGTCAAGCGCTTCGCCGGTTACCTCTATCCACGCACGTACGCGGTCACCATCCGGCAGAGTCAGGGAAAGGACATCGCCGCCGCTTGCGGGCAGCTGGCGCAGCCCGTCCTTCGCTCTCGCCATGCGCTTCCGAGCCCGGAAGCCCAGGCCGAGCCATGAACCGGCGACGGTCCGGCGCTCGACGGCCGGGACCTCCCCCAACGACGAACCCCTCCGGTGCCGCGCGTCGCGGCGGCCTCTCCTTGCGCACCCGGCTCCTCATGGCGTTCATTGTCGCCGCCGTCGTCCCTTGCCTCATTCTCACCATCTACATCTCGCGCCGGCTGACCCGCTCGATCGAGTTCTGGGACAACCCCGGAGTGGAGCGCACCGTCGATAGCTCGGTAGGCGCCGCCCGCGGAGCCGTGCGGGAGCTCCGATCTCATCTCCAGGAAGCGGTCGAGGGAATCGCCGAGGGACATCCGCCTCCCGGTGGACTCGATGTCTTGCGCATCTATGAGCGGGTCGGCGGCCGCTTCACCCTGCGCGAGGCCGAGCCCTCGTCGGCCGGGCTTCTCATCACCGCCGAGGAAATCGACGCGGCGCTCGACGGCAGCCGGGTCATCGAGCGCCCGGAAGGGTGGCTCCTCGCCATCGCCGCATTCGACTCCACCTCCGACCGGGTGGTCGTCGGCGGTTATCGGATCCCACCCGAGCTCTATGCTCAGATCGCCGAGGCGCGGCGCGGGGCGACGCTCTTCGACCGATTGGGACTCTATCTCGCAGTGTCGAAGCGCTGGGTGTGGATCTCGACCGGAGGATTGGCGCTCGGGGTGCTGGTTGCGGCGGCGATCCTGGCGCGCTTCGTCGCCCGCGGACTCACCCGGCCAATCGATGATCTGGTGAGGGCGATGGAACGGCTAGGCCGGGGAGAGCCGATCCCCTGGCTCGACGCTCCCGGCGAGCCGGAGATGGCTTATCTCGTGCGTTCATTCAACCGGATGGCCAGTGAGCTCGAGCGCTCGCGCCGGGAACTCCGGCGCGCCGAGCGGCTGGCCGCCTGGCAGGATGTGGCGCGGCGCGTGGCGCACGAGATCAAGAATCCGCTGACTCCCATCCAGCTGGCGATTCATCGCCTCAAGAAAGACTTGGTGGGCGAAAGCCAGGGTGCGCTCGCTGAAAGCCCGAGCCCGCCCGGGGGTGATGGTGCGACCACCACCCGATCGCGGGTCAGCGAGTCCCTCGACTCGATTCTCGGCGAGGTGGAGACTCTCCGCCACATGGCGGAGGAGTTCTCACGCATCGCCAAGCTTCCGGCTCCCGAGCTTCGGCCCGTGGATGCCGGCCGTTTGTTGACCGAGGTCACCGACCTCTATCGCGAAGCGGGGATGGTCTGCCGGACCGACATCGACCCGGATCTCCCCGAGGTGCAGGCGGATCCTCGCCTCCTGCGCCAGGTTTTGACCAATCTCTTCAAGAATGCGTCCGAGGCCATGGCGGGGAATGGACAGCTCGAGGCGCGGGCCCACTCGATCACCAACGGCGACAACCCACAGGTGGTGATCGAGATCGCGGACTCGGGTCCGGGAATCCCATCCGATCTCATCGAGCATGTCGGCGAACCGTATGTCACTACCAAGAAGGGCGGGAGCGGGCTCGGACTGGCGGTGGTGAGCAAGATCGTCGCCGACCATCGAGGACGCTTCGAGATCAAGAATCGCCCGGAAGGGGGCGCGCTGGCGCGGGTGATCCTCCCGGCGAGGGCGGGCATCTCGCATCCGCCGGGATCGCAAGGGGCGACCGACGCCTGAACCGGAGAACCGGACGGCGCTGATCCCGGACGGCCTCACTCCTCCCCGGCCCGGCCAACGCCGCATCGCCTGGCTATTCCTCCGCCTCCTCGCTCTCTGCTTCTTCGCCGCCTTCCTGTCGCTCGGCGTTCAAGTCCTGGGACTCATCGGCAAGGATGGGCTCTTGCCGGCCGGGGAATTCTTGTCTGCTGCACGTGCCCAGCTGGGCGCTGAACGGTTCTGGCAGATCCCCACGCTCTTCTGGGCGGGGTCAAGCGATGGCGCGATCCGGCTCGCGATTGGAGCCGGGCTCATGCTCTCGATCGCCCTCTTCTTCGATGTGGCGCCGCGCTACGCGACCGGCGCCCTCTGGCTCCTCTATCTCTCATTAACTACGGTCAGCCGCGAATTCTTGTCCTTCCAGTGGGACAATTTGCTGCTCGAGAGCGCCTTCCTGGCCATCTTCCTCGCACCCGGCTACTTGCTGCCCACACGCGCCGCGCGAGCGCGCGCCCCCGATCCTCATCCCGTCGTCCTATTCCTATTCCGATGGCTCCTTTTCCGGCTCCTCTTCGAGTCGGGAATGACCAAGCTCCTCACCGGGGATCCGACCTGGCGCAATCTCACCGCGCTCAGCACCTACTTCGAGACTGCGCCGCTACCGACTCCGGGCGGCTGGTACGCCCACCAGCTCCCGCTCGCCGGCCATCGCGTGCTTTCGGCGCTCACTCTCGCCTTCGAGATTGTCGGCTCGTGCGCCGTCTTGGGGCCGCGCCGCGTTCGCGTTCCTTTTTTCGTCGCCAATGCCGGATTCCAGATCGCCACCCTGCTCACCGCCAACTATGGATTCTTCAATCATCTTTCGCTGGCACTCGGGGTCTTTGTGCTCGACGACCGTCATCTTGACCGCATTGCCCGGCTTGCGCGCATACCTACCGTCGCTCCGCCCCCATCCGAGACGGAGAACGCGAGGAAGGGCGGACGCCTGAGGTCGGCGGTCGCCGTTGCGCTCGCCGCCTGGGTCATTCCGGTATCGGTGGTCGAATTCGCGAGCATGTGGGGTCCCAATGATCAGCTCCCCGGAGTCCTGGGAGAGATTCGCAACGCCGCTTCTCCCTTTCGCTCGATCAACCGCTATCACCTCTTTGCGAGCATGACCCTCGAGCGGCTCGAGGTGGAGATCCAGGGCACCGCCGATCGGACGAACTGGGAGACGTACGAATTCCGCTACAAGCCTGGAGATCCACACCGCGCCCCTTCCTTCGTCGCCCCTCACCAGCCGCGACTCGACTTCCAGCTCTGGTTCCTCACCTTGCGCGGCAGCCGCCGAGTGCCCGAGTACTTCGTCCGATTGCTCGAGGGATTGTGTGCGAGACCGGCACAGACGGCGCGATTCTTCGCCCGCGATCCCTTTCCTGATCGAGCCCCCGCTGCCCTGCGGGTCGCGGTCTATCGCTATCACATGTCCAACCGGGAGGAGAAGAAGCGGGAAGGGATCTGGTGGCGGCGGGA
>JBIOUT010000152.1:0-2732 GCA_044867365.1 Candidatus Eiseniibacteriota bacterium
GGCGACGATATCGAGCCTGGGATATTGATCGTAGGGAAAGGTGCCGCTTCCCGCCCCGAGGTCGAGCACCCGCGTTCCGGGCGGCAGATGGTCGATCAGGGCGGTGATGACGATCGCCGGATGCGGCGCATCCATGACCGGCGACGCTAGCATCGGGGTCTCCGCGCGGTCAACGTCGGTCCGACGCCGGGCTGCCCTCACCACGTCGCCGCACCGCGCACCCAGGTTTCCGTTGACACTTCCGGGGCCGCGTCGCATCCTTCGGCGCGCCATTGAGGCTCCCGACGTTCATCGTTCACCTCCAATCATCGCCCGAGCATGTCCGAGATCGAAAGCGCCACTATTCCCCCGCGCATCCGCATTTTGCCCCCCGAAGTGGTGCAGCAAATCGCCGCCGGGGAAGTCATCGAACGCCCGGCCTCGGTGGTGAAGGAGCTGGTCGAGAACTCGATCGACGCCGGCTCGCGCAAGATCTCGGTGGCACTGCGCGGATCTCCCGATCGCTTCCTGCGCGTTCTCGACGACGGCTGCGGTATGTCGGAAGACGAGGCGCATCTCGCTCTCAAGCGCCATGCCACCTCCAAGCTCTCGACCGCCGACGATCTCCAGCGGGTGCGCACCCTGGGCTTTCGCGGCGAGGCCTTGCCGACCATCGCCCAGGTATCCCGGCTCACCCTGTCGACCCGCGCCCAGTCGAACCTCGGAGGCGTGCAGATCGAAATGGCCGGGGGCGCCATTCTCGCCGCCGGCCCGGTGGGCAGGCCCCCTGGAACTACGGTGACGGTGGCCGATCTCTTCTTCAATACTCCGGCGAGGCGCAAGTTCCTGCGCTCGGCCCGCGGCGAGACGCGAGCGGTGGTGCGGGTGCTGTCGAGCTATGCGCTCATCCTCCCCGGGGTTCACTTCATGCTCAGTGAGGACGAGGCGGAATTGCTCAACCTGCCGCCCGTCGAAGGACTCCGCGCCCGGGCCGCCGCGGTCTATGGGCGCGAGCTTGGCGCGGAGCTCGTCGAGGTCGTCTACGGCAACCAGCTTCTCGAAGTGCACGGCTTGGTGGGGAGCTTCGATATTCATCGCGGCAACCGCGATCACCAGACCTTCGTCGTCAACGGGAGATGGGTGCAGAACCCGCTCCTCGGGCATGCAGTCCGTACCGCCTATCGCAACCGGATTCCCGCCGGCCGCCACCCCTTCGCCATCCTCGAAATCGCCCTCGATCCGGGCTTTGTCGATGTCAACGTCCACCCCACCAAGCGCGAGATCAAGTTGTCGCGCGAAAACGAAGTCTATGGCGCTCTGTTGCGGGCGGTCGAGGATGCCTTGCGCGGAGCCAGTCCGCCGCGCTGGGGAGTGGCGTCGCTCCTTCATCGCGAACCGCGGTTTCAACCGGGGGGGGAGCAATTCTCGCTCGCTCGCGACTTGGCGCCGGTGCGTCTCGATGCAGCTCTGGCCGAGCGCGATGCACGAGGAAGCTGTCAGGGGGTGGCGGGCGACCGCGGATCGAGCGAAGCGGACGCCCCCGACGCCGTCGCCGAGCGAGCAAGCGAGGCGGAATCACAAGCGTCCACTCCAACCGATCGTCCGGCCGAGGCGGACTGGCAATCCGGAGCGGACGAGCTCGTCCCCCTCTGGCAGCTCCACAACACCTACATCTTCTGTCCGGTCAAGGGCGGGGTGCTCATCGTCGATCAACATGTCGCCCACGAGCGCATCCTCTATGAGCGAGCCCTGGCCCAGCTCCATGAGCACGAGGCTCCCAGCCAGTCCCTTCTCTTCCCCGAGGTCCTCGATCTCGCTCCCGCGGATCTCGACGTCGTGGTCGAGGCCATGCCCTGGCTCACCCGCCTCGGCTTCGACCTCCGCTTGCTCGGCGATCGCTCGATCGCCGTGCACGGGGTGCCCGCCCGGCTCGAGCGATGGGACCGAGGGCGCTTCCTGATCGATCTCGCGGAGAGCGTGGGGCGGGAGCGGCGGGGAGGGGCCGGTCTCGAGGAGGCGGTGGCGGCCAGCTACGCCTGTCATGCGGCGGTGCGGAAGGGCGATTCCCTGAATCTCGGAGAGATGAACCGCCTGGTCGAGGATCTCTTCGGCTGCGAGATGCCGCTCGCCTGCCCCCACGGACGCACGATCGTGGTCAAGCTGACTCTCGATGACCTCGACCGCCGGTTCGGGCGCACCTGACGGAGCGTCGCCCGCCTTTCCATCGCAGATCTGGGTCATCGCCGGCCCGACCGCAGTGGGAAAGACTGCGGTCGGGATCGCTCTCGCCCTCCGCCTCCACGGCGAGGTCATCTCCGCCGACTCCCGCCAGATCTATCGGGGGATGTCCATCGGCACCTCGCAGCCGACTCGCGCCGAGCGAGCCCTCGTTCGCCATCATCTCGTCGACAACGCCGATCCCCTCGGGCACTCGACCGCCGCCGACTATGGGCGGGAGGCGCGAGCCGTTCTTACGGATTGCGCCCGGCGGGGCGTCGTTCCGGTCGTCGTCGGTGGATCGGGACTCTATCTGCGAGCTCTCATCGACGGGCTCTTCGCCGGCCCCGGGCGCGATCCGGAGCTCCGCGCCGCCCTCGAGGCTCGCGCCGACCGCCACGGCACCCCGAGCCTCCATGCCGCGCTCGCCGCCATCGATCCCGAGAGCGCCCGCCGCCTCCATCCCAACGACAGAGTGCGCATCATCCGTGCCCTCGAGGTGCAGGCGCGGAGCGGCCGTTCGCTCTCCGAGCTCA
>JBIOUT010000153.1:0-7326 GCA_044867365.1 Candidatus Eiseniibacteriota bacterium
GGTATTTCTGCGACCGCCACTGCCGGCGCTCGGCGGGAGTCATGGCGTCGAGCTGAGCCAGGTGATGGAGAACCGCCTCCTCGATGGCGCGCGCCACCTGATCGGGACCGCGATGGGCGCCGCCCAAGGGCTCGGGGATGATCTCGTCGGCGATTCCGATCTCCATGAGGTCGCGGGAGGTGAGCTTGAGCGCCTCGGCCGCTTCCGGAGCGCGAGCTCGGTCGCGCCACAGGATGGCGGCGCAACCCTCGGGCGAAATCACCGAGTAGATGGCGTTCTCGAGCATGAGCAGGCGATCGGCGACCCCGAAGGCGAGAGCTCCCCCCGATCCCCCCTCCCCGATGACCACGGCGACGACCGGAACCTCGAGTCGCGCCATCTCGCGCAGGTTGCGGGCGATGGCCTCGAACTGGCCTCTCTCCTCGGCGCCGATTCCGGGATAGGCGCCGGGAGTATCGATGAAGGAAATGATGGGCAACCGGAAGCGGCTCGCGAGCTGCATGACCCGGAGCCCCTTCCGATAGCCTTCGGGGTGGGGCATGCCGAAGGAGCGCCGGATGTTCTCCTTGGTGTCGCGTCCCTTCTGATGGCCGACAATCGCCACCGATCGCCCGCGCAGGCGCCCCAGTCCGGCGACCACCGCCGCGTCATCGGAATAGGCTCGGTCGCCGTGAAGCTCGATGAAATCGGGGATGAGACGCTTGAGGTAATCGAGGGTGTAGGGCCGCTGCGGATGGCGGGCGAGCTGCACGCGCTGCCAGCGGCTCAGCTTGGAGTAGATCTCGAAGCGAAGCCTCTCGCCGCGACGGCGCAGCCGCTCGTATTCCTCCTTGAATTCCGGATCGCCGCGCTCGGCAAAGGACCGCAACTCCTCGAGGCGGCGATCGAGGTCGACGATGGGGCGTTCGAACTCGAGCCAGGTCCCGTTCATGGATGGCACGGCGAACCCTCCCCGCCTGCTGGCGCTTGCTTCATCGCCTGAGATTAGCCCGGCCGCGCCCCCGACACCACGAGCTCGCGGCGGCGGAGCCGCACATGCTTCCCGCCCACCAGCTCGCCGACTTCCCGGATGAGGTCGCTCGACAGCGAGACCTGCCGGCGCTTGGAGAGGACGCGAACCGAGTCTCCGGCTTCGCCTCGAATCCGAAAGATGATCTGACCGGGTCCCGGATGGCGGGCGAGCGTCGTGTCGAGGACCTCGGCGAGCTCCGCCGCGACGCCGGCTTCGAGCTCGATCTCGAGGGCCCCGACAAGCTCTCTCTTGGCGCGCTCGATCGACATGACGCTCGAGGCCACCACCTTGGCTCCCTCGTTCTCCCGGGTGGACACCCGGCCGCCGACCAGGACGACCGCATCCGGGGCCAGTTCCTCGCCTGCCGCCTCGCACGCATCGGAGAAGACGATGACCTCGACCTGACCGGAGAAATCTTCGAGGGTGACGAAGGCCATCGGTTTGCCCTTGCGGTCGGCGATGCGCTTGAGGCCGGCCACCAGTCCGACAAGTCGTACATCGGCTCCATCGGACATGTCCTGCACTGATTGAGTGTCGGCCGATCCCAGGGCGGCGATCTCGTCGCGAAGCGAGCGCAGCGGATGGTCGCTCAAGTAGAAGCCGAGAAATTCCTTCTCGCGGGCGGCGCGCGTCTTCGCATCCCAGGGCTCGACCTCGGGCAAACGGTCGGGCTCGATCTCCGCCTCCACCGCCTGACCGAAGAGCGAGGCCTGACCCAGGATCCGTTCGCGGTGCGCCCGCTGTCCGATCGAAAATGCTTCTCCGATGGCCGCCATGAGCTGAGCTCGATGCCCTCCAAGATGATCGCACGCTCCCGCGCCGACCAGGCTTTCGAGCACTCTCCGGTTGACCTTGCCGAGATCCACCCGCCGGCAGAGATCGTGGAGATTGATCAAGGGTCCACCCGATTCTCGGGCGGTCACGAACTCGGCGATGGCTCCATCCCCGACGTTCTTCACCGCTCCCAGTCCGAAGCGAATCTTCCCGTCCTCGATGGTGAAATCGGCGCGCGAGGCGTTGACATCCGGCGGCAGGACGGCGATCCCCATCCGCCGGCACTCCTCGACCAGAGTGACGATCCGGTCGGTGGAATCCATCTCCGAGGTCAGCGATGCGGCCATGAACTCGACTGGATAATGCGCCTTGAGGTAGGCGGTGGCGTAGGAAATGAGGGCATAGGCGGCGGAATGCGACTTGTTGAAACCGTACCCGGCGAAGTGCGCCATGAGATCGAAGATTCGACTCGCCTTCGACTGGGCGATTCCCCGCTCGACCGCTCCGCGCACGAAGGCTTCCCGCTGGCGCGCCATCTCCTCCGGCTTCTTCTTGCCCATCGCCTTGCGCAGGATGTCGGCCTGCGCCAGCGAGAAGCCGCCCAGGTGCGAAGCGATCTGCATCACCTGCTCCTGGTAGAGGATGGTGCCGTAGGTCTCGCGCAGGATCGGCTCGAGCTCCTTCACCTCGTACTCGATCTTCTTCTTGCCGTGCTTGCAGGCGATGTAGTCGTCCACCATGCCCGAGCCGAGCGGTCCGGGGCGGAAGAGCGCGTTCACCGCGATGATGTCCTCGAAGGCCTCGGGCGCCAATCGCTTGAGGAGATCGCGCATGCCGCTCGACTCGAGCTGGAAGACTCCTACCGTCTCGCCGCGCTTGAGGAGATCGTAGGTGGGGCCGTCGTCGAGGGGCAGGGTGTCGAGACCGAGCTTCACCCCGTTGAGCTCCGCCAGGAGATCGAAGGCTTTCTGGACCACGGTCAGCGTCCGCAGCCCGAGAAAATCCATCTTGAGGAGCCCGATCTTCTCGACCGACCGCATGTCGTACTGAGTCGTCACCTCGCCCTTCGCCGATTTGAAGAGCGGCACGTTGTCGACGAGCGGCGTCGGGGTGATGAGCACCCCGGCGGCGTGGGTGGAGGCATGACGGCAGAGGCCTTCGAGGGTGCGCGCCGAGCGCAAGAGCTTGTCATAGGGCTCGCCGCGAATCGGCAGCTCGCGGAGCTCCGGCACCCGCTCGATCGCGCTCTCGAGACTGATCCCGAGCTCCCCCGGCACCAGCTTGGCGATCCGGTCCACCTCCGAGTAGGCGAGATCAAGGCTCCGGCCCACGTCGCGCAATACCGCCCGCGCCGCCATCGTCCCGAAGGTGATGATCTGGGTGACGCAATCTTCGCCGTACTTCTGGATCACGTAATCGATGATTTCATTGCGACGCTCGTAGCAGAAATCGATGTCGATGTCCGGCATCGAGATCCGATCGGGGTTCATGAAACGCTCGAAGAGAAGTCCGAACCTCAGCGGATCGATATTGGTGATGCCGAGTGTGTACGAGACCAGGCTGCCCGCCGCCGAGCCGCGGCCGGGACCGACGGGAATCCCCATCTCCTGCGCCCGATGCACAAAGTCGCGGACGATGAGGAAATAGCCCGCATATCCCATCCGGCAGATCACGTCGAGCTCATAGTCGAGGCGGGCCCGCATCCCGTCGTCGACGCTCGGGTAGCGGCGGGTTAGCCCCTCGCCCGCGAGATGACGCAGATAGTCGTTGGCGGTCGCGTAGCCCGCCGGCAGCGGAAAGTGCGGGAGATGAAGCTTGCCGAACTCGAGCTCGAGATCGCATCTCTCGGCGATGGCCAGGGTGTTGCGCAGGGCCTCCGGCTGCTCGCCGAACACCGCATGCATCTCCTCCGCCGACTTGAGATAGAGCTGGTTCGACGCGTAACGCATCCGGCCCGGAGTCGACACCGATTTCCCGGTCTGAATGCAGAGAAGGAGATCATGGGCCTCGGCATCGTTGCACTCGAGATAGTGGCAGTCGTTGGTGCAGACGAGCGGGATGCCGGTCGCGCGCGAGATCTCGACCAGCTCGCGATCGACCTGGCGCTGAGCGGGGATGCCGTGATCCTGGAGCTCGAGGAAGAAGTTGCCTTCCCCGAGGATGTCGCGATAACGGAGGGCGGCCGCCGTCGCCTTTTCCCGGTCGCCGCGCAGGATGTGATGCGGGATCTCGCCCTTGAGGCAGGCGGAAAGGCCGACGAGCCCGCCCCCGAATTCGGCGAGGAGCTCCAGGTCCATCCGCGGCTTGTAATAGAAACCCTCGAGATAGGCGCGCGAGGAGAGCCGCATCAGGTTCCGATAGCCCTCGAGATCGCGAGCGAGAAGAATCAGATGAAAGAAGCGGCTCGAGGGATCGGCGCCCTTTTCGCGGTCGGTGCGCTTGCCCGCGGTGACGTAAGCCTCGATGCCGATGATCGGCTTGACCCCCACCTCCCGCATCCTCTCGTAGAACTCGATCGCGCCGAAGAGGTTGCCATGGTCGGTGAGGGCGATGGCGGGCATAGCGAGCTGAGCGGCGCGCTCCGCCATGCTATCGATGCGCGTGGCGCCGTCGAGGAGGCTGAAGTCGGAGTGATTATGAAGGTGGACAACTTGTGGATGACTCATGATTCCCCGCCAGCCTGATGAGTTCTTCTTAGCACAGGCTCCGAGGAGTGACAACCGGCTCGAGAATGCGCGCTCGCCGAGAGCGCGCGCGATCCGCGAGCGAGAGCAGCCCGACTACCGGACGGTGACGTGAATCTCGCGCCGTGCGGTGAGTCCGGCGCGATCAGTGGCCTGGGCGGCGATGACATGGCGGCCGGGCCGGAGCGGCGAGCTCGGGCGGTGGATCATGACATCCGCCTCCGGATCCCACTCGGTGGGTACCCGCCGATCATCGATGAAGAAGGTGACATCGTCCTCACGGAAGCCCGAGCCGTGGTCGCGAACTCGGGCGCGGAATCGGGGGCGAGCCGACTTGAGAACGGAGCCATCCGCCGGCCAGAGCCATGCCACGGTGGGAGGTTCGATATCCCGGGCGAGGACGAAGCGGCCGAGCCGCCGCACTTGCGCCCCGATGTAGCCTTCGTCCCGGCGCTCCGATCCCTCGAAGCTGAGCGTGCCGTCGCTGTCGAGCCGATAGAGGCCCAATCCGCCCTCGACCTTGGACGCCTCTCGAGCTCCCGGCTCGGCGGCCACCAATCCGACCGCCGTCGAATCGAACCGGAACCCGACCCACACCCCGCGGTCCAGAGGCAGGCCCCGCGGCTCGACCCGGAACCAGGGTCCCTCGAGCACGACCCCGGTCTCGACCGGGCTCTTCACATCGATCCCTGCCCACAAATAGCCGTCATCGAAGAATGCATTGGCCGGAAAGTCGACTCGCACCCGGCCATCGAGAGCGAAGTGACTACCGCTCCGGTCGCGCGGCACCGGGGCCCAGGGCAGGTCGACCCGTGCATCGATTCGACTGCCGTCGGCCGCCGTGCCGGCGATCTCGAGCGGCGATTGACCGCGAGCGTCGATCTGAGCGACAAACCGCCGCGCATCCAGGGCATCGAGGACGATGGGTGAGGCCCCGGGGAAGGTGATCGACGGCGGGGCAACGGGCGGCGAAGCGAAGTCGACCTCGAGAGTGGCCATCCGGGTGCCGGGGGTGAGAAGCACCTGAGGTTGAGCCGGTTCCCGAGCGGCGTTCGGCGGATCGTGCGCGCCGTGGGCCAGCACCACCAGACGATTCGAACGCTGCCCTGCCTCATCGACGACCCGCACCCGCAGGACATCGTGGGGGTTGTCGAGCTCGTGGCGACCAATGGCAATCCCGACCTTCCCGTCCCCGGCCGGCGCGCTCCGCCAGGCCGTGAATGCCCCACCGCCGCGCGCTCCGTGCTCCACCTCGATGGCGGCGAGCTTCGACCCGCATCCACGGGCGTCGACCTCGACTCGCGATCCGCCATTCGGATCATCGATCAACTCCACCCCGTCGAGCACCGGCGGTCCCGCGACCCGCACGCTTGCTAGAGCCGAGGTTCGATTCCCGGCGGCGTCGATCCCCACCAGGGTCAGGCGATGAAGGCCGGGCGCGAGCACCGACTTGCCGCTGCTCGCGCCTGCGTCGAGGATGCCCGAGCCTGCCTGAAAGTCATCGTGAAAGGGACCGGCGATCCCGGGAGGCACGAAAAGATTGCGCACCGATCTCCGTCCCGCGAGAGCCTCCTCGTAATCGAACTCCGCTTCGACTTCGTGGTTGCGGTAGTAATCGAAGCGATCGAAGTGGGCGGCGAAGCGGAGAGCCCCATCCACGTAAAGCTCCATCCGGTAGATGCCGAGCCGATCGCCCGAGTCGCTCGCCCGATCGAAGCCGTCGAGCCCCACCCCGACTTTCCCCCAGATCCGGACCTCACGCGCCGCCGCAAGCTCACCGCCGGCGGCTCCCCTGGTCAGAGGCACTCTCACCCTCTCCGCCTCCCCGTTCACTCGCGCACTTCCGGAGAGCGGCTTGAAGACGACCGCACGCAGCTCCGGTGGATGGACGTCGGCGGCGACGAGGCCATGGGTGAGGGGGTTCACCGCCACGTCCCCTTCGCGAAGCTCGAAATGAAGATGAGGAGCGCCGGCGCCCGAGCTTCCCGATCGACCCACCTCCTGCCCGCGCCGCACCCGAAAGCGTCCGGGCTCGGGATAGAGATCCACTCGATAGAGCCCGAGAGAGTCCTGCACCGCTCCCACGTAGCGCGCGAGGGGCTCCATCATGCTCGACAGGTGAGCGTAGACGGCAAGCCGGCCGTCATCGAGGCGGAGATAGACGGCGCGACCGTAACCGACGCCCGAGGCGCGCACCCGGACGACGTCACCGTCGCCGACCGCAAGCACCGGTAGCCCTTCTCCACCCGAAGTCGACAAGTCGACTCCCGCATGAAAATGTCCCGGCCGGTACTCGCCGAAGCTCGAGGTCAAGACGGGGGGATGCGCGAGCGGCCAGCCGTATCTGGCCGCGGATGAATCCACAGCCGCGCCCGAAGTGTGGAGGAAGAGGAGGCCGAGGAAGATGAGGAACGGATTCATGGATGACTCGCGCGGATCCTCGTATCACCTCTGGCTCAAGTCTTCAACCGCTCTTCCCCGAGCCCTCATCCGCGGCTTGACAACCCCGAAATCGGCTGACATGGTCGATCGCATGCCGGTCGCGGAGCGCACCTCGGCCACATGCATCTTTTGCCGCATTATCGGCGGCGAGATTCCGGCGAAGAAGGTGCATGAGGACGAGGAGATCGTGGCTTTCGAGGATGTGAATCCTCAGTCGCCCACCCACATCCTCGTCGTCCCTCGGGCCCACATACCGACGCTCAACGACCTTCGGCCCGAGGATGGCGGTCTCATTGCAAGGACCGTGCTCGCGGCCCGTGAAGTCGCCGCCCAGAAGGGGTTGGCTGACCGCGGGTACCGGCTGGTATGGAATTGTCTGGAGGAGGCCGGTCAGAGCGTTTTTCACATCCACCT
>JBIOUT010000154.1:0-3954 GCA_044867365.1 Candidatus Eiseniibacteriota bacterium
ATCCGCCAGGTGGTCGCTGATCTCAGGCGCGGCGATGTCGTCCTGGTCAAGGCCTCGCGCGCTCTCGGTCTCGAGGCGGTGGTCGAGGCGGTGGTGCGCGCCGCGGCGGGCGCCGCCGGCACGGGGAGGAAGAGCTAGCGATGCTCTACCACCTCCTGGTTCCGCTGAGCGACATCGACGCGCTCTCCTTCTTCAATGTCTTCCGTTACATCACCTTCCGTGCCGCCTATGCGGCGGTGACCTCGCTTCTCTTGAGCTTCCTCCTCGGCCCGTCGGTGGTGCGGTGGCTCCGGCACATGCAGGTGGTCCAGCGGGTGCGGAAGGACGGGCCGGAGAGCCACATGGTCAAGGAAGGCACTCCGACGATGGGTGGAGTGCTCATCGTCACCGCCATCGCCGTGCCGACCGCGCTCTGGGCGGATATCGCCAATCGCTATGTGCAGCTCGCCCTCCTCACCACCATCTGGCTCGGGGTGCTCGGTTTCGTCGACGATTATCTACACATCATTCGCAAGGAACCGAAGGGACTCCTCGGTCGCTACAAGCTCTTGGGTCAGATCGCTCTTGGCCTCATCGTCGGGCTCGTCCTCATCTTCGATCCGGCGGATCCCATCCTGGCCACCCGCACCAACATCCCCTTCCTCAAGGAGCTGATGATCGATCTCGGGCCGTTGTTCCTGCCCTTCGTCGTCCTCGTCATCACCGGCTGCTCCAACGCCGTCAACCTGACCGATGGGCTCGACGGCCTGGCGAGCGGGCTCGTCGCCTTCGCCGCCGTCGCCTTCGGCGGCATCGCTTATCTCACCGGACATGCGGGTTTCTCCGAATACTTGAACATCCCGTATATCGCCGGAGTGGGCGAGCTCACCGTCTATGCGGCGACGGTGCTCGGGGCGGCGATTGGATTCCTGTGGTGGAACTCGCCTCCCGCCAGCGTCTTCATGGGCGATACCGGCTCGCTCAGCCTCGGCGGCAGCCTGGCGATCATCGCCGTCCTGATCAAGCGCGAGCTCTTGCTGGTGCTGGTCGGCGGGGTATTCGTCGCCGAGGCGCTGTCGGTGATGATCCAGGTCATCTCCTTCAAGACCCGCGGGCGGCGGGTCTTCCGCATGGCTCCGCTCCATCATCATTTCGAGCTCGGAGGTTGGCCCGAATCCAAGGTGGTCATCCGCCTGTGGATCATCGGCGCTCTTCTCTCGTTGCTGTCGTTGTCGACACTCAAGCTCCAGTGAGCGAGGTCGCGAGGGATGACTCCGACATGCGAGAGACGGAGGACGATGTGGAGCCGATGACGGCGATCGGGGCGGCCATCGATTCCCCCAAGCTCGCCGGCCGGCGGGTGCTCGTCTTCGGCGCCGCCCGGAGCGGCCGCGCCGCGGCCGAGCTCCTCCTGGCGCGCGGCGCCGAGGTGCTGCTCGCCGATCGCAATCCCGGCGCGCTCCCCGGCGAGCTCCGCATGCGCCTCGGCGATCAAGGCTGCCGCTTCGCACTCGGACGGGAAGATCCCGAGCTCCTCGCCGGCCACGATCTCGTCGTCGTGTCACCGGGAGTGCCGATCGAGCATGCGCTGGTGAGGGCGGCGATCGAGGGGGGGATCGAGGTCGTGGGCGAGCTCGAGCTCGCATCATGGTGCACGCGCGCTCCGTTGATCGCGGTCACCGGAACCGACGGCAAGTCGACAACCGTCACTCTCCTCGGTCACCTCCTCGAGATCGCCGGACGGCGGGCGCCGGTCGCTGGGAACGTCGGGCGGCCGCTCGCCGCGGCGGTGGACGAGGCGGGCCCGGGCGATCTCCTGGTGGTCGAGGTGTCGAGCTTCCAGCTCGAGACCGTGCGCCGCTTTCGCCCGCAGGTGGGAGTGCTGCTCAATCTCGCGCCCGATCATCTCGATCGCCACCGGAGTCTCGAGACCTACCGTGCGCTCAAGCTCCGGCTCTTCGCCCGTCAACAACCGGACGACGATGCGGTGCTCCCCGCCGGATGGGGTGAGGCGCCGGGTGATGGGCGGCGGCTCGCCTTCGCCGCCGATCCGGCGAAGGTGGAACGAGGCGCCACCGTGGTCGGCGGCTGGATCGTTCGGCGCACCGATGAAGGCGAGGAGCGAATCATCGAGGCAAAAGAGCTCGCACTCCCCGGCCCGCACAATCTCGAGAACGCTCTTGCTGCGGTCGCTTCTCTCATTCGCTATCGCATTTCGCCGAGCCTGATCGCCACCGGGCTCCAGACTGCTCGCGGTCTCGCGCATCGACTCGAAGTCGTGGCGTTGCGGGGCGGAGTGACCTTTGTCAACGACTCCAAGGCCACCAATGTCCATGCCCTGGAGAGCGCGCTTCACACTTTCCCTCAGGGCATCCATCTCATCGCCGGCGGGCGGGACAAGGCCGGGGACTTCGCCGCGCTCGCCCCGCTTCTCGCCGGGCGGGTCGAGCGTGTCTATCGGATCGGCGAGGCCAAGGAGCGGCTGCGCGCCGCCTGGCCGCAAGTACCGGGCGAGGACTTCTCGAGCCTGGAGGCGGCGGTTGCGGCGGCGGCGGCTCGCGCTCGTCCCGGGGAAGTGGTGCTTCTCGCTCCCGGCTGCGCCAGCTTCGACATGTTTCACGACTTCGAAGAGCGCGGCGACCTGTTTCGCCGAGCGGTCGCTCAACTCCCGCCTTCCGCGGCGGGAGGCGGCGAGCGCTCGAGCGGGGAACCGCATGGAGGAATCCAACGATGAGCGATCGCCCGCGGCTCGACGGGCTTCTCTTGCTCTCGGCGCTGTCGCTGGTCGCCTTCGGCTTGCCGATGGTGTTCTCGGCCAGCGCCATTCTGGCTACTCAGCAAGGTCATGCCCCGAGCTACTTCTTCGCCCGGCAATGCCAGCGGGCGGCGATCGGGCTCGTGGCCATGTTCGCCGCTTACAAGATCGGACCAGAGGGGTTGCGCCGGGTGGCGCCGGCGGCCCTCGCCGCCGTCACCGCCTTCCTGGTCGTTCTCCTCGTTCCTTCGCTGCGCGGCGAGTCGGTGCGCGGCACCTTCCGCTGGATCCAGGCGTTCGGGATGAATCTGCAGCCGTCGGAGCCGGCCAAGCTGGCGCTCACCCTCCATCTGGCGCGGCTTCTCGCCCGCCGCGGCGAAGCTCTGGCCACCCTCCGTGGTCTCGCCGCACCACTCCTTCTCGTCCTCGTCATCGCCGGCCTGGTGGCGCTCCAACCCAACCTGGGCACGGCGCTCGCCATCGGCATCACCGGCTTCGGGCTCCTCTTCACCGCCGGCGCACGCCTCGTCCACCTCGCGATGGCCGGCTTCGCCTGCGTGGCGACCGCCGCGCTGCGCTTGAGCCAGGTGCCTTATGAAGCCGAGCGCTTGCGCCATTTCTTGAGCGGCGACGCCGATCCTCAAGGCGCGGGCTATCAGCTCCATCAGTCGCTCGTCGCGCTCGGATCGGGCGGCCTCTTCGGCCAGGGGCTCGGCGACGGCATGCAGAAGTTTCTCTTCCTTCCCGACCCCCATACCGACTTCATCTTCGCCATCGTCGGAGAAGAAGGTGGATTTGTGTTCGCGCTCTTGGTATTGGGAGCCTATGCGCTCCTCCTCGGACGGGCCCTGGCCATCGCCGCGGCGCAACCCGATCGTTTCGGAGCGCTCACCGCCACCGGCATCGCCTTGATGCTGGCGGTGCACGTGCTGGTGAATCTGGCGGTGGTCACCGGGCTCGCGCCCACGACCGGGCTGCCGCTGCCGTTCTTGAGCTACGGGGGTTCGTCACTCGTCGTCAACCTGGCGGCCGTGGGCATCCTCCTCAGGCTATCGGGAGAACGGGTCATCGAGCGACCGGTCCCGGGGGAGATCGGGGAGATCGCGGCCCATGCTGCTTGATATGCGCGTGCTCATCGCTGCCGGCGGCACCGGCGGACATCTCTACCCGGGGATCGCGGTGGCGCAACGCCTGCGCCACCGACGCGCCGACACCGAGAT
>JBIOUT010000155.1:0-2901 GCA_044867365.1 Candidatus Eiseniibacteriota bacterium
GCGGGAGGCGGTTCGGGAGATGAGCCTCGAATGAGTGCTCGGATGAGGCGGACTTTCGTCGTCGAGGAAACATGAGCATCGAAATCACCGCGCGACCCCGGGGCGGCAACCGGGTGGAAGAGGTCGAGACGGTCGCCGTCCGTTTCGCCGGAGACTCCGGCGACGGCATGCAGCTCACCGGCGACCAGTTCACCGCCACCGCGGTGATCATCGGCAACGACGTCTCGACGTTCCCCGATTTTCCGGCCGAGATTCGCGCCCCCGCGGGGTCGCTTCCCGGAGTCTCGGGCTTCCAGGTTCGCTTCTCGAACCACGACATCCATACGCCCGGGGATCACCCGGATGTGCTCGTGGCCATGAACCCGGCGGCGCTCAAGGTCAACCTCGGGGACCTCAAGCCGAACGGAATGCTGGTGGTCAACACCGACGCCTTCACCGAGAGCAACCTCAAGCTCGCCGGCTACACGTCCAACCCTCTCGAAGATCATTCGCTCGAGGGATATCAGGTGTTCAAGGTCGAGCTCACCCGGTTGACTCGCACCGCGCTCGAGAACACCGAGCTCAGGAAGCAGCACGGTCAGAAGATGGTCGACCGCTGCAAGAACTTCTATGCCCTCGGCATCATGTACTGGCTGTACAACCGCCCGCTCGAGCCGACGCTGCGCTGGATTGAGGCGAAGTTCGCCGGCAAGAACGACATCATCGAAGCCAACAAGCTCGCGCTCACCGGCGGTTACAACTACGCCCATTCGACCGAGCTCTTCCAGTCCACCTACGAAGTGGCGCCGGCGCGCTTCGAGCCCGGGACCTATCGCAACATTTCGGGCAACACCGCGCTGGCTCTGGGATTGGTGACCGCCGCTCATCAGGCGGGGATCCCCCTCTTCTACGGCAGCTATCCCATCACCCCGGCCTCCGATGTCTTGCACGAGCTCTCGCGCTTCAAGAACCTCGGAGTCATCACCTTCCAGGCCGAGGACGAGATCGCGGCGTTGGGATCGGCTCTGGGCGCGGCTTTCGGCGGTTGCCTCGGGGTCTCGGCGACCTCGGGACCGGGGATGGCGCTCAAATCGGAGACCATGGGGCTCGCGGTGACAACCGAGCTGCCGCTCATCATCGTCGATATCCAGCGCGGGGGTCCTTCGACCGGGCTCCCGACCAAGACCGAGCAGGCCGACCTGCTGATGGCGCTCTTCGGCCGTCATGCCGAGGCGCCGCTCCCGGTGCTGGCCGCGGCCACTCCCGGGGATTGCTTCTATCTCGCCCTCGAGGCGGCGCGGATCGCCACCAAGTACATGACCCCGGTGATCCTGCTTTCGGACGGGTATCTGGCCAATGGCGCCGAACCCTGGAAGGTGCCGAGCCTCGACGAGCTGCCGGAATTCAAGGTCAAGTTTCGCACCGAGGCCGCGGACTTCGCTCCTTTTGTGCGCGACCCGCGGACTCTCGGCCGCCCCTGGGTGCGGCCGGGAACGCCGGGGCTCGAGCATCGGATCGGCGGTCTCGAGCACGAAGCGGGAACCGGCAACGTGGACTACGACCCGGTTAATCACGAGCAGATGGTCCATCTGCGGGCCGACAAGGTGGCCGGCATCGCCAACGACATCCCGCTCCTTAACGTCGAAGGACCGGCGGAGGGCGATCTCCTCCTCCTCGGATGGGGATCCACCGAGGGAGCGATCGTCGGCGCCTTCGAGCAGCTCACTCGCCAGGGGAAGCGCGTCGCCCGCGCGCATCTGCGCTATCTGAACCCCTTCCCCCGGAACCTGGGCGAGGTTCTCAAGCGCTACACGAAGGTGCTCATTCCGGAAATGAACATGGGTCAGCTGGCGTTGCTCATTCGCGGTCGCTTTCTCGTCGACGCCGTGAGCTATTCCAAGGTGCAAGGGAGGCCGTTCAAAGTGGCCGAGATTAGGGAAAGAGCCGAGGAGATCCTCGCCGGAGGGAAGACGTCATGAGTGTGGCAACGCCGGTGGGCGGCGCCGGCAACGGCCAGGGCCAGCTCACCCGCAAGGACTTCACCTCCGACCAGGAGATCCGCTGGTGCCCTGGCTGCGGCGACTACTCGATCCTGAAAGCAGTGCAGACCGTCCTGCCCGAGCTGGGGATCCCACGAGAGAAGTTCGTGTTCGTGTCGGGGATCGGTTGCTCGAGCCGTTTCCCCTATTACATGAACACCTACGGCTTCCACACCATTCATGGACGGGCCCCGGCCATTGCCACCGGCCTCAAGCTGGCGAATCCGGAGCTGCAGGTTTGGGTGGTGACCGGTGACGGTGATGCGCTGTCGATCGGCGGCAATCACATCATTCATGCGATGCGCCGCAACATCGATCTCAAGGTGCTGATGTTCAACAACCGAATTTACGGGCTCACCAAGGGTCAGTACTCGCCCACCTCCGAGCTGGGCAAGAAGACCAAGTCCACCCCCTTCGGCTCGGTGGATCGGCCGTTCAATCCGATCTCCCTCGCCCTCGGCTCGGAGGCCACCTTCGTCGCCCGGTCAGTGGATGTCTTTCCCGCCCACCTGAAAGAGACGCTCCTCCGAGTGGCGGGGCATCGCGGGTCGGCTTTCGTCGAGATCTTGCAGAACTGCAATGTCTTCAACGACGGCGCCTTCTTCGATGTCACCGAGAAGGCGGTGCGCGACGATCGCACCATCGCGATGGAGCACGGGAAGCCGCTCGTCTTCGGGAAGAACCAGGATCGGGGTATTCGCTTGCGGGGAACCCGACTCGAGGCGGTCGAGTTTGCCGCGGGCAATCCGCCCGCCGATCTCCTCATCCATGAGGAGACCGACCCCGACGCCACCCTCGCCTACATCCTGAGCCGCGTCGGCCCCCCCGACTTTCCGCTCCCGATCGGGGTCTTCCGCCAGGTTACGGCGCCGACGTTCGACGT
>JBIOUT010000156.1:0-17912 GCA_044867365.1 Candidatus Eiseniibacteriota bacterium
TGCCAGAAAGAGATCACCAGCTCGCGCCCGAAGAATCCCTGGCGCCGCGATCGCTGAAAGAGGATGAAGCTTGATCGAAAGATGTACCAAAAGATGAGAATGAAGGGAATGAACCCCACCAACCCCAGCTCGACCGCGATGCGCAGGAAGGTGTTGTGCGCATCGGTGCCGCGGGCGCGATCCATGTCGATCTCGCCGAACAACCAGTGGAACTTGGCAAGCGGGCGCCGGTAGCTCTCCCAATTCTGTTCCCAGCGCATGAGCCCCTGCCCGAAGATCGGTTTATCCATGAACATATGGGCGGCGACGACGAAGTGGGCGAGCCTGGCCTCGCCGGTGGCTTCGTCGGTGGCGCGGTTACGGACGACGTCCGGATCGGCGAAGGTCTTCAGATTGACGGTGAAGGCGAAGGTGAGAGCGACCAGGAGGAGCAGGCTGACCATCACCCGCTGGCGCTTGGAGAAGATGGGACCCACGAACATCGGCAGCAGGAATCCCAGCCATACCTGACGGGTCAGGGTGTAGAAACTGGCGAGGGGACTGGCAAGTAGACCGACCAACATCGACCACCGCCAGCGGCTTCGGGTGTAGTTGAAGACATGGAGGAGGAGGAAGAAGCACATCCCCATGGTCGCCCCATAGACCGGAGTGTGGAGGTATGGCCCGCGGATGCGAGCACCGAACCAACGGCCGGAACCCGCCTTGGGGTCGAGGATATCGGGAGGGAAGACCAACCACTTGAGTTTGAAGTGCTCGAAGATGCCGTTGAGCGCCAGATAGATCTGGAGCACGGCGAGCGCCTTCCAGAGCTTGCGGGTAGGGACGTCGCTGGCACAGGCGTTGCGTACCAAGTAGTAGATGGAGAAGGGGAAGACCACGAAATTGAAGAACGGGGTAATCGGGCTCAACCTCGTCGGCGTACCGACCAGGTTCTCGTAATAGATCATGTTGGCGAGGTGAGCTCCCATGAACACGAGCATCCATAGCTCGATGCGGCCGAGCGGCAGAGGCCGCCGACGGCGGAGCGCGACCTCGACCAGGAACACCGCCCACATGAGGACCAGCATGAACCGGGGACCCGACATGTCGGGGATGCCGGGAAGATTGAGCTGGGTGTAGCGGCCGATCAGGGTGAGGGCGAAGAACCAGAGGATGACGGCGTTGGTGATGTCATAAAAGGCGACGAAAACGGTGATAAGGAGAATATCGAGGATGACCAGGGTGAGAACCTGCTGCTCGAGGTTCATCACCCGACCGAGCACGAGCGCGGTGAGCAGGGTGGCGCCCGCCACCACCAGGCCGAGGAGGACTATCCGCGGGTCGAACCGCGGTCGAGAGTCGATGAGCTGGATGGGCTGCACTTTAGCGGGCTGCACCCGCCGGGAAGCGGGCTAGATCCGGCGGTAAATCCAATCCGGTACGTAGAAGCGGCGCCGGTTGAGCACCGCACCCAAGACCCGGACGCCCGCTCGCCGCAGGCCCTCGGTGGTCTCGGCCGCCACCTCTCGCACGGTGCGCGCCGCCTCGACGACGAGCAAGACGCCCGAGGCGGCCTGAGCCAGCATCGAAGGATCGGTGACCACCCCGAAGGGAGCCGAATCGAGAATGACGTAGCCGTAATCGGCGGACAAGGTGTCGAGTAGCTCGCGGAATCCCGGGAGCAGGAAGAAGCTTTGCGGCGACTTCACCGCCCCGCCGCCGGTCATCAGGCTCAAATTGGGCACCGCGGTAGGGTGGAGCGCCTGCTCGAGAGGAAGGTTGTCGCGCACGACTTCCGAGAGGCCGGGCTCGCGCGGGATCCGAAACTTTCGATGCAATATGGGCTCGCGCAAATTGGAATCCACGAGCAAGGTCGGAAGCCCGGTCGTGGCCGCAAGGGTCGCAGCAAGTCCCACCGACACGGTCGAGGCTCCCGCACCTGGTCCGGTGCCGCCGACCACCACTGCCCGGCGCACCTCCTGAGCCATCATAACCTCGATGCCGTTGGCGAGTGTCGCGTAGTCTTCCACTGCGTCACCGGGTATGCCGAGGAGAGTTCCCAGCTCGTACTCGGGCACTCGCGAGCGCCTCTTCCCCTCGGGCGACACTCGCTGGCCATGCCAGCGCTCGTAGGCCTTCTTGAGCACGGTCGACGTCATGCGTTCACGCCGCTCGTGATCGGCCTCGAGCGACCCTCACTTCCCGTACGGAAGCCAATACCGGCACGCCCAGCGCCGACTCCACTTCCATCGGGAATTTGAGGGTGTGATCGAGCGTGTCGACGAGGAATGAAGCAACAAGCGCCATCCCCACCGCCAAGATGAAGGAGAAGACCATGAAAAGCTTCTGGCGCGCCCCGCCCCCCACCCGCTTGGCAGTGACCGCGTGCGACAGCATGAGCAAGTTCGAGAGCCGGGGATCGACCGCTTCCTGCAAGCGATAATCCTGATGTCGATCCTCGAGCCCTTCGAGCTGCTCGATGGCGCTCTTGAGCTCCTGAGTCATGAGCGCCACCCGCGCCTCGTTTTCGGGCAGTAAATCGAGACTGCCCTGAACCCGGTGCAATTCCCCCTCGAGGCTGTTCTCGCGGCCCTGCAGAACCATGAGCTCGTTCCGCTTGGCGGTGATCATGTTGCCCACTACCTCGCGGATCGATTGCTTGCACGCTTCGAGATCCCGCCTGACCGCGGCCACCGGCGGGCTGTCCGGGGTATAGGTGGAGAGAAGCGAGTTGAGCTTGCCCTGGAGGTCGGCCAGCCGACGCTGATAGCTCTGCAGATTGGGATCGGTCTGCAGCTCGGAAGTGGGAACCAGGACCTCCGGGTTTTCCTTCAGGCTGCGCTCTAGCACCGCGATCTCGTGCTCGCGAGCGGCGCGGTTGGTGCGAACGTCGGCGAGCTCGTCCTGGAACCCGCCTCGCTGGCGGATGAGCTCTTCGGTTTGTTGAGTCAGGTCGGCGATCCCGTGCTGCTCCTTGTAGAGCGCCAGCTCCGCCCGCTTGCGATCGACGGCGGAACGGGCGCCTTGAATCTGCTCCTCGAAGAACTCCGCCGTTTGTTGGTTCTGCTTCATCTGCCGCCGGTGGTCGAGATACGCGTCGGCAATGGCGTTCACCCCCTCGATGGCGGTCCATTTGTCGAGAGATCAGAAGGTGATGCGGATGATGTCGGTCTCATCGATGGGCTCGACCGTCATCCCCTCCATGAGGTCCTCGGTGCTGGGCACCACCGCCATGAGCCGGGCGCTCTCGGGCCCGCCCATTCGCTCGGGCCTTGGAACACCCAGGATGGCCGCCGCCCGCTCCGCCACCGGGCGGGAGCGCACGATCTCGACCTCAGACTTCATTTCCTCCCACCATTGAAGGACCGGACGCGGGATGGCGCCGAACGCCCCCCCCGATCCCCGCTGGACCAGGATCTTGGTCTCGGCCACATAAACCACCCGCTGGCGGGAAAGACTGACGATCGAGGCGACGAAGATGACCGAGAAGATGCAGAGAGCGATCACCTTGCGGCGGAAGATCAGAGAAAGGAGATCGCGCGGCGAGCCGAAGCTCGCGGTGCGAGTCGACAGACCGGAAGTGGAGGCCGCGTTGTCGTTCATGCTCGAGCTCCGGTCCGAGGGTCTATTGCCCGCCTCCGACGAAGATTCCCCCCGTCCTCTCCTGCTGGACGACCTCCTGGAGGGTGAGGACGGTGATCAAGGCTGGGTTGACATTGCGGAAATAGAGGGACACGAACTCGCCCACCTTGGCGACCGCGGTCTTGGGAACGATGACCACGTCCTGAGCGCGCAGCGCCAGCTCCTGCGATTTGACCGGGTCGCTCATGATGCGGTTGACATCCACCTTGAAGCCGGCGAGCTGGCCGCTTCCCAGTCGCCGTACAACGACGATCTCTTTGGTGTTCGCGCCTTCGTTGAAACCGCCGGCGGTGGCGACGGCCTGCAGCAGGCTGATGGGGCCGTTGAGCGGGATCTCGCGCGGGCTCCTGACCTCGCCGAGAACATAGACTCGCTCGCTCGCAAACCGATCAATGATCACCGATAGCGCCGGATCGACCAGCAACTTGCCGAAGTGGACGGTCAGCGATGAGTCGAGCTCGGCAGGAGTCAGCCCGGCGGCCAGCACGTCATCCACCCCGCGGAGAGAGATCCGCCCGTCGGGCCGCACCACGACTCGCGAGGCGTTGGTTGCCGGTTCTGGATCGGATAGAAACTCGATTCGGATCTCGTCCCCCACCCGGATGCGGTATTCCGCCTGATACTCGAATGCCGGGTTGAACTGGCGATTGGCCGGGGGGGCCGACTCACCGGGCTTGAGCTCACGGATGTTCGGGCCGCCGCAAGCCAGGGCAACGAGCCCTAGGACCGCGGCTTCCCTGAGCCGGAAACGCCGGCTGCGGTGGGTAGGGACCCCCGCGCCCCGGTCCCGGTGGAATGCTGGGGCGCACGACCACGCGCAGGGACCCTTATCGGCCATCCGGTCTCGCCCGTTATGAGAATGGGCACACCGCTTGAATAGCATACTCTTGGCCCTCTTCACGGTCAATGGGAGCGGGCGCCGACCTTGCGTGCTCGCCGCCTTCCCGCCCTCCCCCTCTCCGCCGTCGCGACGCCTGCCGTCTCCATCGCCCCACCCCCGCGCCCTCCCCTATCGCCCGGTCGCTCGAGCTCGGCGAGGACGAGAGCGGCGAAAAGCGGAATCATGATCTCGTGGTGCCCGACGATCTCGATTCCCTCGCCGATGCCGCGGGTCGGCCGATCGAGAACGTTCTGAGTCGGCCGGTAGTGTCGTTGGAAGTCGAAGTTGGCGGTGGTGAGCCGGGCCATCGGCTCGCCCAGGTTGCGAATGACGCTCAACGCCTTGAGAAACACTTCCGGCATCATGACCGCGGAGCCCAGGTTGAGGACGACGCCCCCCGAGAGGCCGCGAAGAGCTGCGGCCAAACGCCGGAAATCGCGGAGCGTCGTGTCGCCGATCGCCGCACCGGATGCGGTCGGATGCTGGTGAAGGATGTCGGCTCCGATCGCCACATGAACGGTGACCGGCAGTCCGAGCTCGAGCCCGGTCGCGAGCAAGCTGATCTCGCGGTTGGGCGCCTTGAGCTCGAGGAGCTTGCGACCGAGCGCTTCCCCCATTCCGATGCCTCGGCGATGGCCCTCGATCGTCGCCTGGTTCATCAGGGCCGAAGTCTCCTCTACCATACCGAAGGCTCCCTCTCCCAGAGTCTCCTCGACCGTCTCGGAAGTCTGTCCCCACATCGCCAGCTCGAAGTCATGGATCGCCGCCGCTCCATTGAGGGCGAGGGCGGTCAACGCCCGGCGGCGCGCCAGGGCGAGAAGCGCCGGGCTCGCCCCCACCTTGACCACGTGGCCGCCGAGCATGGCGACGACCGGCCGGTCGGACCGCCGCGCCTCGGCGACCGCCGTCACCAGCCGCCGGAGACCCTCGGCGGCCAGCTGGCGGGGAAGCAGGCGGAGCAAAGAACCCACCGGGACCGAGGGATCGGGAGGAGGACAGAGGTGCTCGAGGCGCACCTTGCTTCGCCTTCCTGCGATCGAGATCGTCTTGATTCCGCTCAGGTCGATCTCGGGGAACTTGGGCGGAGCGGTTGCGGAGGTGGTGAGGTGAGGCCCACCCGCCTTGAGCGAGCGCAGGCGAGCCGGATGGCGACGGGGGGGCCGGCTCACCTCAGTTCACGTTGAGCCCGAACTCCGGCTCTCTCCGATCGCCGCGCCGCATCTCGACCAGGATCGCCGAGATCGCTCCCACCTTGACCGCGCTCTGCATCATCACCGGCAAACGCTCGGCGTCATTGGTGATCCACACCCTGAGCGAGCCCGACCGGCGGAAGAGCCCGTCGGTCAGCAGCTTGGGCTCGACGACCCAGCACCGGAAGCGGCCAAGCGGAGTGTCGATAGTCTCCATGCCGACGACATTGATGACGAGCGGATAGCTCTTCCGGTTGTCGTGCGCGGAGACCGGGATCGATGCCCCCACGGACAGCGGAAGAGTGCGCACATAGTAGAAAGCCCCGAGCACGTCGCGAGCTCCCGGCACCAGATCGAGCGTCGTGCCGTCATGATAGAGGAGCTTCCCCTTCTCGTGGTCCCAATCGATCGACTGGTCGATCTCGTAATCCTTCTCGCGGAGGGCCTTCGCGGTGCGCCGGGTGATCAGGTAGCGCACATCGACCAGGCTCACGATCCGATCCCGAACCTTGTAGATGGGGCTGAAGATCCGATTCGACTGGGCGACCGACACGAGCCGGTAGCACTCCTTCCCTCCCACCTCTTCGACGCCCTCGACCGAGAGCACAGCGGTCCCGGCCTTGATCGGTCCGTACTGGATCGAGAACTTGAGCGACTCGCCGATATGGAACGGCCTCGCAACCGGGGGGTCATCGGGTCCCGGTAGGCCGGGGGCTGTCGCATGGTCTGAGGGATGGACCGCCGAAGAATCCTGGGGGGAGGCGGCAGTGGATCCCGCTCGCCTCGCAGCGGCGGAATCGCCCACCCCTGTGACCGCAGTGCTCGAAATCGAGTCCGCAACCGTTCGGCTCGCCAGCGAATCTCCTGCCCGCTTCGCCTCTCCGGAGCTCGAACCGTTGTTCGCGAGGCTCGGCTCTACCGTCAGCCAAAGACAGATGCAGGCAATGAATGCGACAAAGTGGTGCCGGTGGCAGCGGCAGTGATCGTTTGGTTCGTTGATGCGGCGCATCGTCGTCTCAGTGACCAGGACATTCCCCTGGACCATCCGGCTCAAAGGCTCCTGAACCCGGTGGTTCACCGACCGGCACTCCTTCCCGGATGGTCGCTTTCCAGAATCTAGCCTAACGGCGGGACGGATGCAGGCCGTTGGCCGGCCGCTCCGTTCCGCCGACTCTCTCCAGGGACATGGAAGCGGCGACTGCGGCACGGATGCGCCACTTCCCGATCCATCCTCTCACGCTTGGCCTAGGCAGAACCTCGCTTTGCAGCCTGGTGTTCCAGGTTGGATCACCCCATATTAGTGCAGGATCCATGCCGGAGATGGCGACTCGGGGAAGCCCTCCTGCGAGCCCCTTTGGCCTATCCACAGGCCGGCAGCGCGGAAACGTGAGCTTCTTAACCCCATTTCTATCCGCCCCCTGGGCTTCCGACCCTTTCATCGGCTGTTGGAGGAGCGAACGCTCGCCTGCCTTGGCCAGGGCTGGTCGGAGCTCCCGTGTGTCGTATACGATGAGGACGAGGCCACACGAGACATCGTCTCGTCCCACACCCTCAACCCACTGATCAAGGAACGGAGACCGTGCCCGAGATCTCGCGTCGCGCCCGACTCGCCCCGCCTTCACCGATTCGCCGCTTGATGCCGCTGGCCGATGCCGCCGGCGCCCGCGGCGTCCACGTCCACCATCTCAACATCGGGCAACCCGACCTCCCCACTCCGGAGCCGATGCGGGCGGTCCTCGCCCGCTATCAGGAAACGGTGATCGCCTATGGGCCTTCGGACGGTCTCCCGGTCTGCCGCCAGGCCCTTCGCCGTTACTACGCCCAGATGGGGATCGCGGTCGACGAAGCCGAGCTCGTGGTCACGACCGCCGGCTCCGAAGCCCTGCTTTTCGCCCTCGCCGCTTGCCTCAATCCGGGCGAGACGGTCCTCATCCCCGAGCCTCTCTATGCCAATGACCTCGGTTTCGCCACCGTCCTCGGCGTCGACGTCCGCCCGATTCCGTGCACGGTCGAGAACGGCTATCACCTGCCGCGGGATCTCGAGCGCTATGTCGGGCCCGAAGTGCGAGCGGTGCTCATCGCCAATCCCGGCAACCCGACGGGCACGGTCTATGGCGCCGAGGAGCTCGAGCGCGTCGCCGAGCTCGCCCGCGCCCACGACCTCTTCCTCATTGCCGACGAGGTCTACCGCGAGTTCGTCTATGACGGAAGGACCAGGACGACGAGCGTGCTCGAGCTCCCGGGTTTGAGCGAGCGCGCGATCCTGGTCGACAGCTTGTCCAAGCGCTACAGCTTGTGCGGGGCGCGAATCGGCGCCCTGGTGAGCCGCAATCCCGACGTCATGAGCGCGGTCCGCCGCTTCGCCATGGCGCGGCTCTCGCCGCCGGTCATCGGCCAGCTCGTGGCGGCGGCGGCGGTCGAGCTCGGCCCGGACTACTTCGAGGAGATCCGCACCACCTACCGATCGCGCCGCGATCTCACCGTGGCCGCTCTCCGCGCCATTCCCGGGGTCGAGTGTCCGGAGCCCGAAGGCGCCTTCTATGTCATGGCCCGCTTCCCGGTCGGCGATGCCGAGGGCTTGGTTCGCTTTCTCCTCGAGTCGTTCGCGATCGACGGCGAGACGACGATGCTGGCCCCGGGCAACGGCTTCTATGCCACAACAGGAGGCGGACAGAATGAGGCGCGAGTGGCCTATGTTCTCGAAGAGAAGAAGCTCGAGCGCGCCCTGCACATTGTCAAGGAGGGGATCGCCGCCTATACGCAACGCAGCGACCCCGCTCCGCAACGACGAACCGAGCGCCAGCACGAGGGTGCGGCCGATCAGCGGACGCGGACGAGCTTTTCGACCGCGACCTCATCCCCGGCACGCAGCCGGATGAAGTAGATTCCGTTCGTTCCGCCGTGGCCCGGCAAGGGCAGGATGTGTGGCCCGGCGCCGAGAGCCCCACGGAAGACCCGCTCCACTAGCCGTCCCGCCGGATCGTAGACCCCGACCTCCACATCGCGACGATCGGGCAACTGGAACCCGATGCTCACCGGAGATGAGGCCGGGCTCGGATAGACACGGAGCCGGAAGCCCAGGGGCGGCGAACCCGGAGCCGGATCGGCGCCGGCGGTCGAGGGATCGAATTCATGCGCGCCGATGTCGTAGTAAGTGATCGGCGGCGGGCCGCCGGTGTCGGGAGTGTTTGGATCATCGACGCGTGGATTGCCGCGGATGTCGACCGGAGGAGTGCCGTCCGACCAGCCGGCGTCAATGGCGGGCGAGTTGTAGGCCAGGCGGAAATTGTTGTTCGCGGGGTCGATGAACCGGGGATTGGAGTTCAGGTTTCCGAGACCCGGGTAGGGTTGCGGAGTGTCGGTGATCGAATAGATGATGGTCATCGTCGACGCGGCGTCGACGAATACCGGCGATTCGTGGGTGGCCCAGGTGATCGAGTTCTCCACCGTCATGTTGGCCCCGGCAAAGGTCTCCCCTGTATAGGCGGAGAACCCCACTCTAGAGTCATAGGCCACCGAATTGAAGATGCTCAAATCCGAGTTGCGGCTCACGGTGTAGGCGGCGGAACGACCCGGGTCTTGCTCCCCTCTCGAACCGACGACGATCATATTCTCGACCAGGCAGTTCCGTGAGTTCTTGCTCACTGTGATTCCTTTATCCGCAACGTTGTAGACCTCGAAAAAGGAGAATGTAGCCTGAACGGGAACGTCGTCGATGTCGAGTCCGTCGTCACCGACGTCAATGACCATATTGTTGCGGAAGGCGACCTCTTGCCCGTTCGGGGCGGTGATGTCGAAGGCATCGCCGCCGATGTTCTCGAGCCGATTGTCCTCGACCGTTCCGGTCGCCTGCTGATCGCTGTTGTAGCCCTGGCGGAACATATCGTGGACGAAATTGCGACGAAAATTGATTGAGCCGGCGGAGAAATTCACCGCGTCCCACGTGCCGAAACGCAGTTCGCTGTCTTCGACGACCGTCGTCGCAAAGGCGTGGCCCACCAAGGCGCGAAAAAGCACCGGGTCACCCTGGCCGGTGTTGTATTGCAGCTGACTTCCATACTCGACCACACAATGCTTGAGGCTGAGGCTCGCCTGGCTGCCGAAGGCGATCACCGACGCCCAGACTGTGCCCTGATTGTTGGTGAAGAGAATCGTCGAATCCGGGGTGCCGTTAGCGATGATCGCCGAATCGTGGGCAATGATGGACTCATTCGGATCCAATCGGACCACGACCCCTGGCGAGATGGTGAGCGTCGCTCCGCCGCGGACGATCACCGTGTCGACGACCACGTAGGGCGATCCACTCGGGTCCCATAGGGTATTGACCAGGATGTCGCCACCGACATCGGTGGCCCCGGCAGGCAGCGGAACGATGAGGCTGATAAAGGCGACGGCGACCGCAGCCAACGTCGGCCGAGCGCTCGAGGCAAGCCATGATGGGACAGGGAACGAGCTCAACAGGGCGGGCATTGGGAGTTCCCCCAGGGTGATATGTGGGCGATGGCACCGGCAGCCCTATAATAATAGCGTGCCCCCCGAGTTGGCGCAAGCCCGCCGGTTTCCGCCGCGGCGGTTTGAGAGTCGAACCTTCGCGCCAGCCGGACTATTTCGGTCCCAGGTAGGTCAACCGCGTCGTTGCTGCCCCTCCCGGCCAGGTCAGGCGGGCGAAGTATCGACCCCCGCTCACTCTTTGGCCGCGGTCGTTCCGGCCGTCCCATATCGCGGATCGTTGACCGCCTGCCCAATCACCGAGGAGTGTGCACACCAAATGGCCCATGGAATCATAGATCCGGAGACTCGTTGCTCTGACCGGCGCCACATCCCAATCTAGTGTCACCTGACCGCGTGCCGGATTAGGGATGGCGATCAGCGAATCCTTCCGTCGCGGGGCCCATGATGCGCTGACGGGACCAATGGTCTCTGTGCCTCCATCTCCCCGGAGCGCCCTCACGAGATAGGAGTAGGTGAGCCCTCGAACCACATCAGAATCCAGATATTCCCATGGACCTTGAGCGGGGATGGGGCGGTCTGCGTTGAGAGCCATATACGCCTCGGGAGGGGGATCGAGTCCGATCGCGCGCCAGATGGAGAAGCTTGTAAAGACATCTTCATGTACATCCCACCTGATCCAGATGCCATTCGCGCTCGACACAGCACTCGGCCCGCTCAGAAGTACGGGATCCGGCGATTCGCACTGGGCTGGGACGATTTCGAGCCCGTACGAGGTGGCCAGGTAGACGAGCTGATCGGATAAGCCGACACCGCAGACGAAACCGTGGGTGCTAGCACTCCCGACTAAACGCGGGTGACTGGCTTCGGCCAGATCCACGACCTGGATTCCATAGGACCCTCCGGTGATATAGGCGATTCGACCGGCGATGCGAACCCTCGATTGCTCTGACCCGGCATCCGGAAGCGCCACGCTGCCCAGCACCCTGGGGTGATCAGGATCCTGCACGTCGACCGTACATAGAGAGCGGTATCCGATCACGCAGGCCAAATTACCGGTGACCGCCACCGCATATGCACCGACCTCCGCAACGCCCCTCAATCGAGGATCCTCGGCCACCGAGATGTCGACCACGGCCAGTCCACTGGTGTTCGCCACATACGCAAAATGACCGTCGACGGAAATGTCCATCGCATAGCCGAGTGTAGCCAATATGGCGCTCAGCACCGGGCTGGCCGGGTTCGTGACATCGATGACGAGGAGTCCGCTGCTCCCATCAACCACATAGGCGAATGCGCCGGATAGGGCCACTCCGCGCGCCGCCACAGCCGTCGGCATACTCGCGACCGATCGTAGGTGGGAAGGTTGCGAGATATCGATGATCTCGAACTGAGAAGCCGGTGGATCTTCGGGTACAACATTCGCCCATTCAGCAATGTACGCGTAGGACCCTCTGATGACCACATCGCGCGGCGGATATCCAGTTCGCGTGCTTCCGAGGACCGTCGGTGCGCCGGGATCAGCGACATCGAAAAGGACAAGGTCCCCGAGCGGCAGATAGCCAGCGCCGAGCACGGCGTGAGTGCCCTCCAGTCCTACCGTCATTGCCCCGTAGGCTTCGGCAAGGCCGATCTCAGGCGGTGATGTCGGATGCGTCATGTCGATCACATTTATTCCGCCCCAGATGGAATTATTGGCGACATAGATCAGACTCCCGGCGGCCGCGGCGGCGACCGTCTGAGGCACTCCGAACCATCCGGTCTGGATCGGCTCACCGGGCGAGCTCAGATCGAAAGTAAGGATTCCGCTATTTATCGCCACAATGGCTCGTCCGTCCGCCACCGACACGCTCCGGGCGTAGTCGGGCGTCGGAGCTGTGCCGGTGAGAACCGGGGCGTCCGGATCGGTGACATCGATGGCGGCAAGATCGCGGTCACCGGCGACATAGACCCAGCTACCAGCGAGAGCCACGTCGTACGCCCTGCCCTCGGTGTCGACCTTGCCGCGGAGTCGCGGTAGAGAGGGCTTCGAGACATCGATGACCTGGAGACCTGAGGCGCCATCGGCGAGGTAAGCGTATGAGCCGGCCACGGCCACATCATGCGCCGCCCCCGGTGTATCGACGGCTCCCAAGAGCAGGGGTGCGGCCGGATTCGACATGTCGACTACGAAGAGACCCCATTCGCCGCAGGTCACGTAGGCAATGCCGCCGGCGAGCGAGACATTGAAGGCGGGGTAGGGCAGTTCGAAGTACGCGATGACGTGGGGAGCAGGCGAGACATCAATGACAATCAGGCTCGTCGCCGCCAAGCAAGCGATGTTGCCGTCGACGGCAACATGGTAAGCCCGGCTCGTTGTGGCTGCACTCCCTGCGGTACGGGGATCAGCAGGATTGGAGATATCGATCATCGCCAGACCACTCACCTGGCCCCTGGGGAATCCGAGCGCAAGGAACGCGCGGTCCCCGGCGACGGCGATGTCATTAACCATGCTGAGAGTGTCGTAGGCCGCGACCCAGCGCATGTGATCGGCGTAATCGATGCAGTCGCGCCCGCTTGCTGGGATGGCCCCTAGCAATAGGATAGGGAGAAGGGCAAACGAGCCACGGCTCGTGCTATGTAAGACGGCCTGCCGGAAGGGGATAAGTCGGGGGGACCCAGCATGTCCGATTCCTTTACCCCCGAGATCTTGGGGCGCGCCGATCTCAGAAAATTGTCACGGACTATTGTAATTCGGCCTAGGCTTCTGGGTCAAAGTGACCTGAAGCTCAAAAGGCGGTGCGAAGTAGCAGTGCGACCGGATCGGGAGCCTCGAAGCCTCCAGGCCAGAACCGCGGAAATTACATCTCATCGAGCCTTTGGTTGGCTTTGAGGAATATCCTGGAAGGCCAGCTCCCTTTCGCCAGCGCCCCGACCAGGAGGAGCCAGAGAATGGGACTTAGGAGTCGGCCGTACGACCAGGGAAAGAAGTCGAGGGTCGGCATCAGGAACTCGAGGAAATAGGCGAAGCCGAACACGAGGCCATCCCCCGCCGACGAAAGCCCCTTCAAGACGAGCAAATAGGACAGAGCCACGAACACCGCATGGTGCTCCCAGACCAACGGGGAGACCATCATCATGACGATGAGGAGGACGGGGATGGCGTTGAAGACGATCCGTCCCCGCTCCTCCTCCGGATGGAAGCAACGACGCTTCACGCACTCCAATCCCACCTTGAAGGCGAGGGCCACCAAGATCCCCTTGACCGCCCAGATGGGGAACTGGATCCATCGATCTCCTCTTCCCCATAGCGAGGCCAGGGCCCGAAACCAGGAATCGATCGAGGTCTCGCGATAGGCGATCCCGCTCGCCGAGTAGGCATTGCCGATGTTCGTCAGGAAATCCCGATAGGGTGACCAGCCGTGGACGAGGACGGTGGCGCCGGTCGCGAGGAGGGTCGAGACCCCGAACCAGAGCAACCAGCGGTAATCTTTCTCCAAGGCGAAGAGGAGGACGAGCACGAGCGGCGAGACCTTGAACTGAACCGCCAGGCTGAGGGCGAGGGCGGAGAGGAGCGGTGACCGGGGATAGAAGAGGAGGCTCAAGAGAATCAGGTTGGTGACATGCAGGTTGACCTGGACATAGCCCAGGGTTCTTAGAATGGGAACGTTGACGACCATGAATGCGAAGGTGACGAGCGTCGCGAGCCCGCTCGCGAACCCGTACTTCCGGAGCACCGCCTGAAGCAGGAAGTACATGCCGAAGAGCGAAGCCAGGTTCAAGAGCCAGGCGGCGCCGAAAATGGCGCGCGGCCCGAAGGCCAGGAGAGGCTCGAGGACCGCCGCCCAGAAGGGTGGATACAGGTATCGCGAGTGCAACGGCTCCTTCAGGTGCAGATTGACCGCGGCGAGCACGTAATCCTGGATGTCGCCGTATTGCGACCTCTCGCGCAGCACATTGACATAGAGCAATGAAACGGCGAAAAACCCCGCCACCGCCGGTGCATTCCCTGCATGAACTCGCCCGCGCCACAGGAGAAAGACCAAAGCCCCGAGCAAGATCCACGACACGCCGACCGACATCAGGGTGACGTGGAGATTGGAGAGCGGGCCTTGCTGGATAACGCTCTCCACCCCTGAGCCGGCCCCCACGAGACAGAGCCAGGCAAAGTGGGCCAGCGCCATGACCGTCGCAGCGACCCACAGAGCCATGGCGATGGTGGTCTGCTTACGAGGAGTGTTGGGCTGCATCGGCTCCCGGCATGAAAGACCCGAAGATTACCTCATCCCTCCCGGGCGCGGAGCAGGCACAATCATCACCCATGCGATCTGTCCGCCGTGACCTCGTCCTCGGGCTCGCCGTCGGCCTCGCCTTCTTCGCCGTCGAGATCCCGCTTCTCTATCGCGATGGGCTGGTCGAGGCGGACAGCATGCGGGTCGGCTACGGGATCGCCCATGCCATCCGGAGCGGCGAGGGACTGGCGGCGCGCGATCTTTACGGGCGCACCTTCAGCTTCGGCTACTACGCGCTCTTTCTCGCCGCCTACCCTCTTTTCTTCAAGGGGTTCGCCCCGCTCCTCGGCTGCATGAACGGCCTCAACCTCGCCTGCGTCTCGGCGGCCTTCATCCCTTTGGTTACCTGGATGAGCGCGCTCTGGGGGCGGGGGGTGGCCCTGGGGACCGCGGTCGTCCTGGCGACGACGCCGGTCGTCTTCGAGCTCGGAGGCGCCGGGCACCCGGAAGGGCCGGCGTGGCTCGCCCTCAATCTGGCGCTCGCTCTCATCATCCATGGCGCCAAGCTCGCGGGCATCCGCGATGCGGTCGCGCTTCTCGGCTCGACCGTCGCCGCCTTCGGGGCCCTCGCCTTCCGCGCCGATGCCCTCTTCGCCTTCCCCTTGTTCCCGCTTCTCGCGCCGCTCGCCGCGGGTCAAGAGAACCGCCGGCGTGCCTTCGCTGCTGGAGTGCTCGTCGCCGCGATCGCGGGCGGCGGCTTCCTGATCGCGCAGTCGGCGGTGGTGGCGATGATCCCGCCACGTCTCGTCGAGCTACCCGGCGGAACCTTCACCGGCAAAGTGAATATCCCCGCTTTCCTCATGGAATACATCAAGGTCGGGATGAGCGTCCGCTACCTGCTCAAGGGAGCCGCCGTATGGGCGACGGGCATCGGCCCGCTCCTCCTCGTCGCAGGATTCCTCGGGACGATCGCGGCTTTCCGACGGCCGGACCGTCGATTCGCCTGGGCGGCCGCCGCCGCGCTCCTGCCCACCATCGCCTTCTGGCTCCCCAATCCCACCCCATCTCGGCACTTTCTTATGAGCTTCCTCGTCCTGGTGCCGGCCGCTTTACTCTGGCTCCGCGAGCGGGTGCCTGTGGGTCGCTTCGCCGCCGCGGTCGTCCTCCTCCTCGCTCTCAACCTAGCCTCGATGGCCGCCGCCTACCCGGTGGTGGTGCGGAGCTACGCCTGGAAGTACGCGACTCTTCTGCCGCGGCGGGTCAATACCTGGGTGCCGATGGGTGACCCGATCTCGAACCGCATCTGGACTCGGCGACAGGTGAGTCTCGAGGCCGGCGAAGCGCGCCAGCTGGCGGCGAGCGGCGAGCCGAAGCTCCTCGTTCTCGGCAGTTTCGTCTGCCCGCGACTCCTCTACGAGATCTACGCCCTGAGCCCGAGCTATGCCGTCGACTATCTCTGGCGGCATGGGGCGCTCCTGGCCCATGCCAAGACGCCGTCGAGCGAGTTCTTGATCTATGACTACGCCGCCGAGCCGAGCCAGATCACCCCGCGTGAGTTCGTCGACCGAGTCGCGGCCGCCGGCGACATCCGGGATTTCGCCGTCGCCATCGTGCCTTCGGATCAACCGACGGAGGGCGGCGCCCAGGTTCCCCCCGGCTATCGCGCCTTCACCTTCGATCTCGATGACTTGCTCGTGACGGCGAGCGGAAAAGCGCGGTGAGCGTCTCGATGCCGGCGGCGGTGAGCGGCAGGATCGCCGGCAGGAGCGAAGCACGGAAGCGAGCCTGGGCGTTGGGTAGGGCGGAAGCCACGAGTCCAAAGCCCACCACGCCGAGGAGCAGGAGCCCCTGCCCGAGCCGCGTACGCGAACGGCGGGATTGCACGAGCCAGCCGATCGAGAGAAAGGCCCCCGACCACATGAGAACGAGGATCACCAGCTGAAAGAGGACGGCGGCTAAGGCGAGCGGCCGCTCGCGAGCGAGAACGGCGAGCGTCGCCCCGAAGCCGCCTCCGGTCGCAGCTGCCGGGCCCTCGTCACCCGCGACCACGACCCCCAGGCTCCGAAAATCCGGATGCGCCATGAGCTTGATCACCTGGCGCGCGAGATATTTGGGCAGCGCGCCCGCGTGCTCGGACACGATCGACCATCCTCTGGCGCGCATCGCACGGTACCAGCGACCCTGATCGAGGAGCTTGGTGTCTCGGCCGAGCTCGGTGCGCAGCTCCTCGCGTCGGCGCTCGATGAGGAGGTCGGCGTCGCCGCCCTCGGTGAACGCCTGGAGACCCGAGGCCTGAAAGAGGAGAGCGCCGTCGGTCACCGCCGAGAAGGTAGGATAACCGGCCTCCCGGCCATTCCGCGCCATCCAGCCCCCGATCCCCAAGAGGACGATGATGACGGCGACCGCCAGAGCGGTCGCTAGCCGGCGCCATTGGCCCCAAAGAAACGGCACCAGACCGAGAGCGATGAGCGGAGCGATCGGAGCGAAGGTCGGTCGAACATGGATCGAGGCGACGAGGGCCGCGAAGCCCGCGATCAGATCAGGGAGTCGCCCGGTGCGAGCGAAACGGAGACTGAGCCAGAGGAAGAGGGCGAGAAGCACGGTCGCCAGGGTCTCGGACAAGATCTGCGCGCTGAGCACCGCCGACGGCAAATCGAGAGCAAGAAGGAGAGCGGCGAGGAGAGAAGCCGGCGGCTGTACCCCCAGCTCGCGCGCTGTCCCGTAGACGACGAGGCAGGTCAAGGCCGAGAGCACGGCCTGGGTGAGAACGATAAGCGCCGTCGCGTGTCCCGGCGCCAGGCGTTCGAGACCGGCAAGGAAGAGCGGATAACCGGCCGTTCGGAAGACTTCGGGGACGACGATCCGCTCGCCGCTCGCGAGCGTACGCTCGACGGCCAGGCCGCGGCCGGCGGCGAGCGAGACGCCGAGCTCGAGATACTCGCGGCCATCAAAGGTGAGCGCGCGTTCGGGGGAGGCGACGACGAAGAGGGCGAGCCCGACGCGAAGGAGGAGGGCGATGGCGAGGACGAGGAGGAGTCCCCGGCCGCTTCCCAGCCGATTCGGGCCGGAGGCTAGCTCGGCGCCCAAACCCCCTCGTAGACGAACGTGGCCGGGCCCTCGATCCACACTCCCTCGCCTTCGCGCCAGCGGGTGACGAGCTTCCCGCCTGGAAGCTCGATGGTGAGCGGCGAGACCGCGCGATCTCGGAGAATCATGGCGACGGTTGCCGCCGCCGCCCCCGAGCCGCAGGCCAGAGTCTCCCCCGTGCCTCGCTCCCAGACTCGAAGCTTGAGCCGGTCACGCGCCGCCACCTCGGCGAAGCCGACGTTGATGCGTTGAGGGAATCGAGCATCGCGCTCGATACGTGGGCCGAGGGTCGTGACCGGCGCCCGGCCGACATCGGGCACTTCGACCACGAGATGGGGATTCCCCATCGAGACGGCGCTCACCGTCAGGCGCTCGCCGTCGACCTCGAAGGACTCGCCGATGACTCGCCCGCCGGCGGGCTCGCCGAGCATGGGAATCGCCTGCCTCTCGAGCGCCGGCCGTCCGAGGTCGGTG
>JBIOUT010000157.1:0-6189 GCA_044867365.1 Candidatus Eiseniibacteriota bacterium
GAACGCCGGACCGCGGCGGTCCGGCGCGTGGTGGCGGGGCGACTGGCCCGATCTCCGCTCATTCGTCCCGAGTATGTCGCCCTGGTTGACACCACCGATCTCGTTGCGCATGATCGCCTCCCGCCCGAGGCGCTGCTTGCGGTTGCGGCGCGATTGGGGCGGGCTCGCCTCATCGATAACGTGCTCGTCCGCATCACGGGTCGTAAGCTGCGGCCCACCGATTAGGAGGCTCCATGCCGGCTCGTGCGCTGACCGTCATCTTGGCTGCGGGGGAGGGCAAACGGATGCACTCGGTCCTCCCCAAGGTGCTTCATCGGGTCGGAGGCAGGCCGCTGGTCGAGCATCTGGTTCAGGCGTCGCTCAAGGCCGGTCTCGGGCGAGTCATCGTGGTCGTCGGCCACCGCCGGGACATGGTCATCGAAGCGCTCGTCGACTATCCCATCGAGATCGTCGTCCAGGCCGATCAGCGGGGCACCGGGCACGCGATGCAAATGGTCCGCGAGCATCTGGGCAATTACGAAGGAGCCTGCCTGGTGGTGCCGGGAGACGTGCCCTTCCTCCGCCCGGAGACGATGCACGGCCTGGTTCAGCTCCACGATGAGGGCGACTACGCGGTGACCCTTCTCACCGCCGAGTTCCCCGATCCCTCGGGTTACGGCCGGGTGGTGCGAGACGCTGCGAACGAGGTCGTGCGGATCGTGGAGGACGGGGACGCAAGCCCCGAGGAGCGGGCGATCCGCGAGATCAACTCGGCCGTTTACGTCTTCGACTACCGTCTGCTCAGTCAGGCCCTCGATAAGCTGCGCGCCAACAACAGCCAGCGGGAGCTCTACCTCACCGATACGATCGCCGTCATCAAGTCGTCCGGTCACCGCGTCGGAGCCCGACAGGCCGCCGATCCGGTCGAGGTCATGGGAGTCAACGATCCGATCCAGCTGCGAGAAGCCGAGAGAATCCACCGCGAGCGGCAGCCGGCTCTTCCGCCCGAGCGGCCTCGGCCCCATGTCGACCTCGAAGAAGAGGAAGAAGAAGTGATGGAGACGGTGCTCGGCGAAGAAGTGACGAGCCGCGATGCGGGGTTCTCCGGTCATGGAGCCGGGGATGAAGCCGAGGACGAGGCCGACGAAGCCGATGACGGAGCGGTCGAGGACGGCTCGGCCGACGAGACTCTGGGCTTGAGCGATGTCGATTCCGATCTCGACGGCGACTACGAAGAGTCGGAGCCGGCCCCGAGCGGCGTGGAAACGGAGGGCAACGAACCCTGATTGTCGCGGCGCGCGCGAGGGAGCACGGTGGAGCGACTGTGGGCCGGCTGGCGGATGAGCTACATCGAATCCGCGCGCCAGGAAGGGGGAGGTTGCCTTTTCTGCCGGAAGCCCGCCTCGGGTCAGGATCAGGATGAAGGGGTGGTGGCGAGAGGTCGCACCTGCTTCATCCTGCTCAACGCTTTCCCTTACAACCCGGGGCACCTCATGGTCGCCCCTTATCGACACGTCGATTCCGTCGCCGAACTCGATCCTGCCGAGCGCGACGAGCTCCTCTTGCTGCTCGGCCGCGCTGAGGTGGCGCTCCGCCGTGAGTATCGACCCCATGGGTTCAACATGGGAGTGAACCTGGGCGAGGCGGCGGGCGCCGGAGTCATCGGTCATCTGCATGTCCACCTCGTCCCGCGCTGGACCGGGGACACCAATTTCATGCCGGCTCTCGCCGACACCAAGGTCATCCCCGAGCCGATCACCCGCACCTACGAGCGCCTGCACCGCGCTCTATTGGGCGACAAGGGAGGCGAATGAGCCGCGGACGGGGCAGAGGTTCGCGGAACGCGACAAGCGGCGAGCTCGTGCTCAACGCCGCGATCGTCTGCGCCGGAGCGGCGACCGCGATTCTTCTCCTCTCCACCTTGCTCCGCGCCGCCTGGCCCGATTTGGGGTCGGGGCGCCCGTGGAGTCATCACCAGGGAAGCGTGAGAAGCCTCGACGGAGCGAGCCCGGGAACCGACTGGACGCCGCGATCGGCGGGCGGCGAGGCGTCCCGACCCGGTCGGGTGATCCGGGTCCAGGTGCTCAACGGGTGCGGGGTGAGTGGCGTGGGAGCCGATGTGGCCTCGCTCCTCCGCCAGTCGGGGGACATCGATGTCCTGGACATCGGCAACGCCGAGAGATTCGACTTCGAGACGACGGTGGTCGTCGATCGCACCGGGAAGGGAGCTCCCGCTCGACTGGTGGCCCACATCCTCGGTGATCCGCCCATCGTCCTGCAGCGGACCATCGAAGAGAGGTTCGACGTGACGGTGATCGTCGGCTACGACCGGGCCCGGCGGCTCGGCCCCGGGTCGGCGGTCACAGGAGGATGAAAGGAGGCGATGGCCACTCGCAAGCTCCGGTTCGGCCTTCTCGTCCTCATCCTGCTTCTCGGGCTGGTCATCGGCACCGCGATCGGCGAGATGCTGGGGATGATCCTCCCTCCTGGGGCGGTGCGCAGCTTTCTGGTCGAGGGCTACAACTATGCCTTCGGGCCCCTGACCCTCAACTTCGTGGTGGCGACATTGACCATCGGGTTCTCGATCGACATCAATGTCATGGGAGTGCTCGGAGTCATCCTCCTTGCCCAGCTCCTGCGCTGGTATTGACGTTGCGGGCGGCTTGCCGATCGGCGGCCCGGTTGCTAGGCTCGTTCAAGCGCCGCCCCCATCCTGAACGGCGCACGGAGTAGCTAGGCATGGGGAACATCGGTACCCAGGAACTCCTCATCATCCTCGTCATCGTGCTCCTGCTCTTCGGGGCGAAGCGCATCCCGGAGATCGCACGCTCGATGGGGCACGGCATCCGCGAGTTCAAGAAGGCCACCCGCGAAATCAGCGCGGATGTGAACCCCAAGACGGAAGACGAGCAGAAGCCGCCGCAGCGCCCGGAATAGCACCCTCCACCCGGAGGTGGGCTTCTCGGGAGGCGGGATCCTTCGCCCAGGCGCCTTCGTCCGGCGCAGGCCCAAAGCCGGATGCGCCCGAAGGCCGGTTCTAGAACATTGCCTGGCGGTGATCCTGGACGTCGGCGTCCGCCCGGAGCTCCGCCAGCCAATTCTGGAATACCTGACGCTGCCGCTCGAACTCGAGATTCCGCCGGGCGGCGGTGCGCTGGCGTTCGAGCTCGGGACCGGTGACCGAGAAGAGCGAGTCGGCGCGCACGAGGAAGAATCCGCTCTTGGTCTCGATGAGATTGCTCACCTTGCCGGCGGGCAGCGAGAAGGCGGCGGAGATGACCTCGGGATCCCGGGTCACTCCGGGGATCCCTCCCTTGCGCGTGAAGCGCTGGGTGTCGCGCACCCCGAGCCCCACGGTGCGGGCAGCGGCGGCGATGTCCCCCGTCGAGCGGTAGGCGGCCATCAAGGAGTCGGCCTTGGCCCGAGCCAGCTCATGCTGTCGCGAGCGCTGGACGAGCCTCCGGGCGCTGGGCAATGCCTCCTCGATGGGGAGGACCTCCGCCTTGCGCCGCTCGATGACCTGGTAGAGAACGAAGTCCCGCGACGTCTCGACCGGGTTTCCGAGCGTTCCCGCCGGGTGCTCGAAGGCGAAGTCGATAGCTTCACGGACATCGCCGAGCTGGGGACTGAAGCCGTTCCGCTCGATGAAGCCGGTCGTGTCGACCTTCACCTGGACGGCGCGAGCGGCGGCAGCGAGACCCTGGTGGTGGGCCCGCTTGTAGATGTCTTGCACTTGATTGCGGATCTCGGTCAAACGATCGCGTCCGGGCTCGATCCTCCGCTCGATGGTGGCGAATCGGCGGGCGGGTTGGCCCTCGATGGTGGAATCCGCGAGCACATGAACCAGAAGGACCCGATTGCCGATGCGGAAGACGTCCGAGACCTGCCCCACCGGCACCGAGAACACTCGGTCGGCCAGCTCGGGCTCGATTTCCACCCGCCGGCGAGCGGCCCCATGATCGCCGCCCTGCTCGGCGAAGGCGTCCTGCGAAAAGCTCTCGGCGAGGGCGGCAAAGGTGGCCTCGCCCCTGGCGATCGAATTCGAATAGCCGCGCACTTCATCCTGGACATCGGCCTCGTCCTCGGGACTCGCCGCCTTGGGTACCCTGGCCACCACCAGGCGGGCGCGGTCGTCGACCTGGAATTCGTCCGGGTGAGCGTCGTAATAGGCGCGGGCCTGGGCTTCGGTCACCTCGAGATCGACGCCGGGGAAAGCCGCAGGGTTGACCCAGACGACACTCGCGCGCTCCTGCTCGTAGCGGTCACGGACGTAGGTATCCACCTCGGCCTGCGACACCTTGGCTGCTGAAATGACATCTTGCTCGAGCTTGGTCACCGGCAACTGGGCGCGCATGTACTGCTCGAGCCAGCGGAACTGCTCGGGAGCGCGGCGGAGCGCCTCATGATAGCGGGCGACATCGAAGGCTCCGGTCGAGTCGGTGAAGGCCGGTTCCTGGCGGAGCGCCTCCGGAGGATTGGAGCGAACCCAGTAAACGACCTCACCGTCCGAGAGCGGGAGCCCCCGCTTCGCCGCCGCCTGGGCGATGAGGAGCTCGTTCACCATCGACTCCCAGGTCTGATCGACCGCCGCGCGTTCCTCCTCGGGACTGGTCTCCCGCTGGCCGCGGCTGCGGATCTCTTGCATTCGGGCGGTCAGTCGCCGCTGGAAATCTTGATTGGAGATGCCCTGGCCGTTGACCGTGCCCAGCATGCCCTGGCGCCGGGATCCGAACCTCAGGTCGGCTCCCCAGACCAGAATAATGAAGCCGATGAAGGCGACGACGATGACCCAGAGGATGATGCGGGTATTGGCCCGCAGGATCTGCAGCATGTAATGTTTCCGATGGGGTTGTTTTTGGGGGTTTCGATACGGGGGTGCGCCTGCCGCATCCCCAACTCACCGCCGGGCGTTCAGCGCAGCCGAAGTGCCCGGGCGGAAGCGTTTGAGTTAACCATACGCGCGAAATCCCAGCAAGGCTCGACCGCAGCCGGTCGAGGCTCGATCCGATCTCGGGCCGGGCGTTTGAGGATCGATCTGAACTCGGCCCGCGCCAGGCGAGGCTCGATCCGACCCCCCGATCGCGGGCGCCCGGCGGGCGCCTGAAGGAGGCGCTCCGGCATCCATGGGGCTTTCGAGCTCTCTTCTTCTCCTCGCCGTTCTCCTGCTTTTCTGCGCTTTCTTCTCCGCGTCAGAGACCGCTCTTTTCAGCCTGAACCGCATCCAGCTCCGGCGACTGCAATCGTCGCCCGGTGGTCGGGAAAGGGCGGCGGTGCGCTTGCTCGAGCGACCGGCCGATTTGCTCTCCGCCATTCTCGTCGGTAGTACCCTGTCGACGGTTGCATTCTCCGCACTCGCAACCGATGTCGTCCTCGATCTCCTCGACATTCCGCCCGGACAGGCCGCCGGAGTGGCCACCCTCTTTGCAGCGATGGTCATTCTCCTCGCCGGCGAAATCACTCCCAAGACCTTCGCCATCCGCTTCGCCGAGCCGGTGGCGCGCTTCGCCGCCCGCCCGCTCATGCTCGCCCTTTTCGTCCTCCGTCCCCTCACCGTCTTGCTCTCGGGGATCGCCCATTGGGTGCTCCGTCTGGCCGGGATCCAGGACCCGTTCTCGGGGGCCGGCGCCCTGACTCCCGGCGATCTTCGCGTCCTCCTCGAAGAGGTCGGCGAAGACCGGGTGTTGAGCGACGATGAGCGACGGATCGCGAGCCGCATCTTCGAGTTCTCTTCCACTCGCGCCACCGAGGTCATGACCCCGCGCGTCGACATCCGGAGCGCCGACCGCCGGGTCAGTCGCGAGGCCCTGGCCGAGGTCATCCGCACCTCGCGACACGCGCGGGTGCCGATCACCGACGGCTCGATCGATCAGATCCTGGGTTTCATCAATGCCAAGGAGTACCTGCTCAATCCGGGGGCGAGCCTCGACGAGCTGCTCAAGCCGGTGCTCATCGTGCCGGAGACCAAGCCCGCCAACGAGATCTTTCACGAGATCCAGCGGCGGCGAATCGGCATGGTCGTCGTCGTCGACGAGTACGGACATACCGTGGGAATCATCACCAAGGAAGATCTGGTCGAGGAGATCATGGGCGAGATCTATGACGAGTACGAATCCGACCAGAAACCGATCGTCAAGGTGGGACCGGATCGCTACCTGGTGACCGGCCAGGTGCCGGTGGACGAGCTCGAGGAGTATCTCGGGGTGGAGCTGA
>JBIOUT010000158.1:0-3754 GCA_044867365.1 Candidatus Eiseniibacteriota bacterium
GACGAGCAATGCACCGACCACCGAGACCAACGCGATTCGCCGCCAATGTCGAGCGAGCTTGGTGAGAATGCGCATCATGAGATCGTGAGTCCTCGTCACGCGCACCGGGCGGCGGGGCCCGCCGGCCGCCGAGTCGGGCCGCCGGGCCGCCGAGCCGAGCCGCGGGCTCGGCCGAGCCGGGACTGCCCGACGGGGCCGGAGGTGGAACAATACCGGGGCGCCGCGGGTTTCCAAGGCCAAATTGCTCCAATTCGAAGAGAGCGTTGCCGCTTCCCGGCGAGTCCATTAGAGTCGGCCCGGGTCGCACGGCGCACCTCCGAGCTCGACCCGAGTGGCCCGCACTTTCGGCCCCCGCGCCGAACGAGCGTGGCGTGCCGCAACCCGCAAAGTGCACGATCGATGATGCCGTCGCCGATTTCGCCGCCGTCGACACCGGCTTCGACCTCCGGTGTCCGCCGATTCTTCGAGCGGGAATCCGCCCGCTTCGACTCCATCTACGCCGGCGGCCGCTCGCTCCGCGAGCGGCTCATCGATCTTCTCTTTCATCGCGTCATCCGCCTGCGGTTCAACCGCACGCTCGAGCTTTTCGAGCCCATCGCCGGCAAACGGATCCTCGACGTGGGATGCGGCCCGGGACGTTACCTGGTCGAAGTCCTGGCGCGGGGCGCCCGGGAGGCCGTCGGAGTCGACTTCGCGCCGGCGATGATCGAACGCGCCCGCCTCGCCGCCGAGTCCCGGGGTGTGGGAGACCGGGCACGGCTGGTTGCCGGCGACTTCCTCGACGCCGACCTCGCCGGCCCCTTCGACGCCGGAGTGGCCATCGGCTATTTCGAGTATCTGAAGGAACCGCTCCGCCACCTGCGCCGGATGTGCGAGCTCGTACAGGGCGACCTCGTCGTGAGCTTTCCCAAGCGCTACACGCTGCGCACTCTGCCTCGCGCCATCCGCTACCGATTGCGCGGCTGCTACCTCCGTTTCTTCACCGCCGATGAGATTCGCCGCCTTGCCGCCGCGGCCGGGCTCGAGAACGTGAGCGTCCACTCGGTGAGCCGGGACTATCTCCTGCATGCCCGAACGCCAGGCGCTCACCGTAATGGCGGGCGGGCGGTGCCCGCCGGCGGGGAGCCCATCCGCATCCTGCATGTGATCACCCGACTGATCGTCGGCGGAGCGATGGAGAACACGCTCCTCACCGTGATCGGACAGATGCGCGATCCGAGATTCGAGGTCACGCTCTTCTCGGGGATCGATGACGGCCCCGAGGGCAACCTCAACGATGTGGCGCGCAGCCAGGGTGTGAAGCTCGTCTTATCGCCGCATCTCGTGCGCGAGATCCATCCGCTTTCGGATCTGAGAGCGTTGATCGAGCTCACCCGCTTCATCCGCGCCGGTCGCTTCCACATCGTCCACACCCACGCTTCGAAGGCCGGCATTCTCGGGCGGATCGCCGCGCGACTGGGGGGGGCTCCGATCGTCGTCCATACCTTGCACAGTCTCGTTTTTCACGAGTATCAGAGTCCGCTCGCCAATCGTTTCTACATCGCGCTCAAGCGCTTGTGCGCTCCGCTCACCGATCAGTTCATCTCGGTGAGTGATTCGACCGCTCGCGGGGCGATGGCGGCGGGAATCGGCGACCCTAGCCGTCATGCCACGGTGGTGAGCGGCATGGATCTCGATCCGTTCCTCGAGGCCGAGGAGACCATCGATGCCGCCGCCGCCCGCCGCCGTTTCGGGATACCTCTCGAGGCTCCGGTCGTCGGCAAGGTGGCTCGGCTCTTTCCCCTCAAGGGCCACGAGCAGTTCCTGGATGCGGCCGTCGCCATTCATCGCCACCGGCCGGATGTGCACTTTCTGCTCGTGGGAGACGGGGTTCTGCGCGCGGAGCTCGAGGCCGAGGTCGACCGGCAGGGATTGAAGGATCACGTCCACTTTGCGGGCTTGATCTCGCCGGCCGAGATCCCCGCGGCGCTCGTCGCCATGGATGTGGTCGTCCACACCTCGCTCCGCGAGGGGATTGCGCGCGTGTTGCCGCAGGCCCTGGCGGTGGGCCGTCCGGTGGTGACCTTCGCCCTCGACGGCGCCGCCGAGGTGGTCGAGGACGGGGTGAGCGGCTACATCGTGAAGCCTCTCGACTCGCAGGCTCTTGGCGAGCGGGTGCTCGAGCTCCTCGACCAACCGGATCGCCGGCGAGCGATGGCCGCCAACGGACGAGCGCATGTGGCCCGCGAGTTCCCGGTGGAACGGATGATCGAGCGGGTCAACGCCCTTTACGAGCGGCATCTGCTCCGCCGCCGCCTGCTCGTGATTGAGCCCGATGGGGCGATCGAGGTGGACCGCCGCCGATGAGCCACGGCTCCCCCCCGCCTCTGCCCGAGCACGTGCTGGGTAGGCCCTACTCCCTGCCCTCGCCGCTACGCAACATCCTGAGCTTCGATGTGGAGGATTGGTACCAGGGGATCGAAATGCCGATGGCGACCTGGGACCGCTTCTCTCCCCGCCTCGAGCGCGGCATCGACCGCATCCTCGAGCTCCTCGACAAAAGCGACGTCCACGCCACCTTCTTCATCCTCGGTTATGCCGCCGACCGCCATCCCGATCTCGTGAGTCGAATCGCCGGCGCGGGTCATGAAATCGGCACCCACGGCTATGCCCACGAGAAGATCTACGACCTCGACCCCGAGCGCTTTCGCGCCGATCTGCGCCGCTCGCTCGACGCCATTCAGTCTGTCACCGGGCGGCGAGTGCTCGGACACCGAGGTCCATTCTTCTCCATTACTCGCCATTCACTCTGGGCCCTCGACATCCTGGCGGAGGAGGGCTTGCGGTACGACTCCTCGATCTACCCGGGGTCGAATTACCGGTACGGCATTCCCGGCTACCCAGAGGAGATCCGCGTCCTTTCAGGAGGGCTTCTCGAGTGTCCGGTTTCTACCTTCCCGCTTCTTGGCCGCAGGGCGGGGATCGGCGGCGCCTATCTGCGACTCCTGCCGGCGCGGATCACGGCAGCCGGCGTGCGCTCCCTCAATCGGCGCGGCCGCCCGGCCGGCCTTTATCTCCATCCCTGGGAGTTCGACCCCGATCATCCGCGCGTCCGCTTTCGCCGCCGGGCGATGCTCACCCACTACGCCAATCTGGGGAGCACCGAGCCCAAGCTCAAGCGCCTGCTCGCTGAATTCTCCTTCGCGCCCTTCGCCGGCGTCCTCGGGCTCGGCGAAGGCGGAGGCTAGTCGGCCGCCCTTGCTTGCCAACGGGTCGAGGCATGGAGCAAGGGCGGCGAGGAGTCCTCGCCGCCCTTTACCTATTCGGGGATTGGATAGCCGGTTGCCGGGTGGTTGCGGACTACTTCGGCTGCTCTTCCCCCTTGGCCTCGGCCTTACGCGGGTCATCGCTCGCATTCACATAAGCGATCCCCGGAGCGCCGCTCATGGTGATGAAGACCAGCGCATCCGACTTCGCATTGAACCAGTGGACCGCATTCGCCGGAACCGAGAAATAGTCGCCGGGAGCAATAGCGGTGCCCTTCGACTTGTCGGTACCGAGGCCAAACGTGCCGGATCCGGAGACGAGAGCGCCCCAATGGGCTCCCGGATGGGTATGAGGAGCGATGTTCGTACCTGCCGGGAACTTGGCATACGCGCTCGCGATTCCATTCTCGGAGTAGACCTCGGCCATTTTGCATCCCGCGGGATAACCTTCCATATCCTTCCACTTGAGCTCGCTCAACTTGGTCACGTTGCCCGTGGCCGCCGCCGGC
>JBIOUT010000159.1:0-6704 GCA_044867365.1 Candidatus Eiseniibacteriota bacterium
CGCAGCCGCACTTCGAGCTCTTTCCAGGACGGTGGCAAGACGAAGACCAGCACCGCCTCAGGGTACGACTGCCTGATCTTGATCCCGCCCTGGTAGTCGATGTCAAGCAGCACTTCGTAACCCTCGGCCAGAAGCCGCTCGAGGGGCTGTCGCGGCGTGCCATAAAGGTTGCCGTGAACTTCGGCCCACTCCACCAAATCGCCGGCGGATCGCCGCCGCTCGAACTCCTGGCGACTGAGAAAGACATATTCCCGTTGATCGACTTCGCCGCGGCGGCGCTGGCGCGTGGTCACCGACACCGAGAGTCGAACCCGCGGCTCGCGATCGAGGACTCGGGCGACGATCGAGCTCTTACCGACTCCGGATGGACCGGAGATCACGATCGGGAACGTCCGGGTGGATTGGTCGCCGGGAGTGAATCCCGATACGTCGCCGCCCTTGGGGCTGGTCATTCTACGTTCTGCACCTGCTCGCGCAGCCTCTCGATCTCCTCCTTGAGCTCGACGACGAGACCGGTGATCTCGTGATCGTTCGCCTTGGAACCGATAGTGTTCGCTTCGCGGCCCATTTCTTGCACGATGAAGTTGAGCCGGCGCCCCGAGGGATCGTTCTCCGACATGATGTCCAGGAACTGATGAACATGCGCCCGCAAGCGCACGCATTCTTCGGTGTAGTCGATTCGGTCGGCGAGGATTGCCAGCTCCTGAGCCAGCCGACCTGGCTCCACCCCGGTCTCCGGGGCAAGATGAGCCAGCCGATTCCGCAGCCGCTCTTTCAATGCCTTGGCGCGGTCGGGGGCCCGGCGCTCGAGCTCGCCGAGAAGCTTGTCCATGTGCCCCAGGCGGCCACGGAACTCCTTGGCAAGAAGCTTGCCTTCCTCGCCCCGATTCTTATCCACCCGCTCCACTGCCTGGACGAGGGTCTCTTGAAGGAGGGGCCACAGGTTCTTGTCGCTCATCTCGCTGTGGTCAAAGGTAAATAGATCGGGAAGTTGAGCGATGGTGTTGATGTCGACCTCGCCTGCCAACCCCTGGGCGCCCTTGAGATCGCGTAGGAGATCGATATAGCGACGGGCCAGCGGGGTGTTGAGGGTAAGCGTTCCCGGATCATCCTCTCGTCCATCCAGGAGCACACTGACCGAAATCGAGCCGCGGGGAAGCTTCTCCTGCAGCAGGCGGCGAGCCTCAGGTTCGAGGGCTTGCATGATTCGTGGCAAGCGAAACGTGATCTCGCAATAACGGTGATTCACCGATTTGATCTCGACGGTGCACGTGTGATTGCCCCGCTCGATCGACGCTCTGCCGAATCCCGTCATGCTCTTCATGGACTTGCCTGACGTTCACGCCCATCTCTTGACTCGAGACGCCGTCGCTCATTGCGCTCAATACCAAAGGAGCAAGGCGCTTGCTGTGGACAACGAACGCACCTGACGCCGCGAAGCGCCATTATGCCAGCACGAGGTGACACTGTAAAGAAACGGCGTGTCGCATCGGCTTGACGGCAACTGCAATGTCGGTCACCGTCGCCGTCGATGGATGCGCTTGCGCTTCGCGCTCTCGTGCACGAGCTTGCCCCCCGAGTTTCCGGCCGACAGGTCCGCCGAGCCGGGCTTATCGACCCCCAGGAGCTCGGTCTGGTGTTGGGCGGCGCGGATCCGGCAATGCTCGTCCTCGCGGCATGGCCGGGAGCTCCGCATTTGCGCCTCGAGCCGCCGTCTCGCTTCGACCGCAAGCTCACCGATCAGCTTGGGGAGGCACCGGCCGCTCTCGCAGGCGCGGCGATCAGCGAGATCGACACCGTCGGTTTCGAGCGCATCCTCCGCATCACCCTCGTGCCGCGAGGCGGAACCACGCTCCGCCCGCTCGAGCTCTTCTTCGAGCTCGTTCTGCGCACTCCCTTCATCGTTCTCACCATGGGGGGCGACATCATCACTGCAGTGCGTGCCACCGGCACCCACCGGCCCGACGATCGGCGGATGGAGCGCGGCGGCGCCTACCTCCTGCCCTTCGCTCTCGGACGTCCGGACGCCATCCCGCGCGCCGAAGCAGCGCTGTCCGCTCTTCTCGCGCCCTCGCGGCCCTCGGATGAAGCCCGTGATCAGCCCACCACATGGACCAAGATCCTGGCGCGGACCTGGCGCGGCATGCCAGAGGAACGTCTGACTTCACTCCTCGGCGACGCGAGCGACCCCCGAGCGGCTGCGGCGCGACTCGCCGGCTTTCGAGGCCCGCTGGCCATCGACCATGACGACCGCGGATGGCCGCTCCTGGTTCCGTCGACCGGTGGGATCGGTGCGGCGGGCGATAGTCCGCTCGCCGTAACCGCCGAATGGGCACGACGGAGACTCGAGCATGAGCGCGCGCTCCGCCTGCATGCCGCCATCGCTCAGGCGCTCCGCACCGAACGAAAGCGCCTCGCCCGCGCCCGCTCCGCGATCGAGCGCGACGCCCACAAGCGCGGTGATGCCGCGCACCTGCGCCGTCGCGGCGAGACTCTCCTGGCGCATCTGCCCAAGGTGCGGCGGGGGGTGGGGCGAGTCGAGCTCCCCGATCCCTACGACGGCACCCTCATCGAGATCGAGCTCGATCCACGCCAAGCGCCGGCGTCGAATGCCGAGGCGTACTTTCAGGCGGCTCGCCGCGCCGAGCGCGCGGCGGCGCACGTCGAGGCGCGGCGAATCGACATCGAGGAGCGCGAACGGGCGCTTGCCGGCGCCGAGATGCGCCTGGCCGAGATGGGGGATCGATCGACCGTTGCCGATCTCGGCAACCTGGCGCGCGAGCTCGCCGCCGCTGGCATCGGCCGCGGGGATCTCGTCCAGGCGATTTCAGTTTCGACCGGCGGCGAGTTGGGCCAGAGTCCAGGCCCGGCGGGAATCAAGGCGGCGGAACGGCGGAAGAAGGCTCAGGAGCGCTTGCCCTATCGGGTCTATCCCGTGGGTGGAGGGTGGGAGGTGTGGGTCGGCCGATCGAGGGCGGACAACGACCTCCTCACCCACAAGCTCGCCCGCCCCCACGATCTCTGGCTGCATGCGCAGGGGGCCGCCGGGTCACACGTTCTCTTGCGGCGGCGCGACGGCACGCGCGGCGTGCCGCCGCGCCAGGTGATCGAAGCCGCGGCGAGCCACGCCGCTTTCTTCAGCCGCGCTCGCTCATCGCGCCTGGTACCGGTGATCGCTACCGAGAAGCGCTATGTTCGAAAGCCGCGCGGATCGCCCCCCGGTGTTGCGGCGACACTGCGCGAGAAGACGCTGATGGCGGTACCCCGCCCCCCGATCACCGACCCGGAAAAGCCGTCGCCGAACGGTCAGTAACCCTCGACGTCGCCGAGGTCTTCGACGTCATCGAGGTCCACCGACCCTTGTGGCAACCGATATCCGCCTTGTTCCTCGAGCCGGTTGAAGACTTCCAGAACGCAATGCTCGAGGTAATCGCGGAAGTCGGACGTGATCGGATGGGCAATGTCCTGATACCTGCCATCCTTCTGCTGCTTGGATGGCATGGCAACGAAGATGCGCGTCTTCCCCTGGATGATCCGGATACCCTTCACCACGAACGATCGGTTGAGGGTAATCGTCGCCCACCCGCGCAATCGTTCATTGTCGACGAGCCGTACCTGGACATCGGTGACCGCGAGCAGCGAGTGATGCGGCTCGAATGGAGTGCGGTCAACGTCTCCGTCGGCATTCATCGACGATGGCGAGCGGGCGGTCCGGGGTCTCCTTGGACGCGAATTCTCCGGGACATGCGAGTGACCGGGGTAATCAGGAGATCGAAATGCATCATCCGAGTTGCGTTGACCATACGGGTCCTTGCGCGGGCCCGCCGGTGAAGTCGGCCAGCTCATCTGGGTCCCCTCATGGTCGGAACCGAGCCTAGGAACGTTGAGCTTGTGAGCCGCGGGCTTAGGCGACCCCGCGACCAGGGCAAGCGCGAGACCGCCTCCCCCTACCTTGTCCCTTATCAAGCGGGGTTTGTCAATGAGATTGATGCGAGCTCACCTGCCGCGAGGCCGATTGTTGCCCGACAATGGCGCTCATGCCCGACAAGGGAGCAGGCATTGTGGAAAAGAAGCGGTGACTGGCTAGAAATTGAGCAGGATTACGCGGGGAGACGAACGGAACAGAACCTGCTAGCGAAGATGAGAGCGGCGGTCAGGCACTCGGAAGGCGGGACGTCCGAGGGCGACGGTGTCAGCTGCGGTCCTCCTCCTCTTCCTCGACCTCGCCAGGCTCCGATGCGGGATTCGAGGTGGCCTTGCTCTGCGATGACCAGGCCTCGACCTCACGAGCCAAGACCTCGGCAATCTCGTCCTCCGCCGCCTGCACTCGCCCCACCACCTTGCCGTCGCGATAGAGCAACCCGCCTCGCCCGCCGGCGGCGAAGCCGAGCTGGGCTTCCGCCGCCTCCCCCGGCCCATTCACCGCACAACCCATCACCGCCACGTTGACCGGATGAGGAAGGGAGCCGATCCGCTTTTCCACAGCCTCCGCCACTTTTTCCACATCGATCTCGGTACGACCGCAGCTCGGGCAGGCGATGACATTCACCCCCGGGGGACGGAGCCCGAGCGAGCGGAGGATCTGGATACCGACGACTACTTCCTCGGCGGGATCGGTGGACAATGACACTCGAATGGTGTCCCCGATTCCCTCGGCCAGGAGAATCCCCAATCCCACCGCCGTCTTGATCGCCCCCGAGCGGGCTGTCCCTGCCTCGGTGATTCCCAGGTGAAGCGGGTACGTGCTCCGCTGGGCCATGAGCCGGTAAGCGGCCACGGTCATCGGAACGTTCGAGGCCTTGAGGCTCACCTTGATGTCTTGGAAGTCGACGTCTTCGAGAATGCGGATGTGGCGGAGGGCGCTCTCCACCATCGCCTCCGGGGTAGGCCCGCCATGCGCCTCGAGCAGGTCGCGCTCGAGAGAGCCGGCGTTGACTCCGATCCGGATGGAGACATTTCGCGCCTTGGCCTCTCGCGCCACCGTCTCCACTCGCTCGCGCCCGCCGACATTTCCCGGGTTGAGCCGGAGGCCGTCGACCCCGGCATCCAGGGCCTTCAGGGCGAGGAGGTAGTTGAAATGGATGTCGGCGATGATGGGAATGGGACTCCCCGCCTTGATGGCGGCAAGAGCCTCCGCAGCGGCGTTGTCCGGCACCGCGAGCCGAACGAGGTCGGCGCCGGCCGTCGCCACCCTGCGGATCTCCTCGAGCGTCGCCCCGACATCCTGGGTATCGGTCTTGGTCATGGTCTGAACGCTCACCGGAGCTCCGCCGCCGATGGCAACGCTGCCGACCTGAATTCGACGGGTCTTTTCACGATGGCCCCCGGTTGAGAAATAGCGCCGGTGGTCGCCGTCGTGATGGTGCTGAACCCGCTCGGGTCCGACCTGCGGCCGGATGATCAGTTCAGGATTCTGCTCCATCGCCTATTCGATCCACTCGTGTATTGTCATCAGTCGCATCTTTGTCGCCGACTTTTTCAAGGCACCCAGTCTAGCACAGGCCTTGCTGCCCGCTTGCCGCTCCTTGGACCGGGGGTATCCCGCGCCTTACCCGGGCCGCGCTTCGACCCGCGCCGCGAGAAGCCGACCCGGCACCCGGTTGTCGCCGCTCCGCCGGGTGATCCCCCGTCCATCCAGATATTCGAGCAAAGGCACCGCGTACTTGCGGCTCACCCCGGTGATCTCCTTGAAGTCAGCGACCCCGAGCACTCCCTTGGCCAGAAGCACCTCGGTGACCTGGGTCTCGAGGCGCGCGAGCTGCTCGCGCGTGTACACCAGATCATCCCCGAGACGAACGATCTCACCGGCGCCCGCCAGGTAAACCAGCAGCTCCTGAGCCTCGGGACCGCTGCCCGCGCCGCAAAGGCGAAGGGATTCCTTGATCGTGGGGACGGCGTAACCCGCCTCATCAAGCATCTTCTTCAGCCGATCCGCCGCCGTACGCAGCCGCTCCGGCAACTCGGGGGCTGGATCGCCGGCGCGCAACCTATCGTCGCGGGCGAAGAGCCGGCCGCTCCCCAGGAGCTCCTCGATCACCGAGTCCACCGCCTCGGGGCGGAGCCTGCCGGCGAGACGGCTCCGAACCTCGCCGCGCGGGATGCCGTAGCGGAGTGGGAAGCGCAGCTGATGGTCGCGAGCCGCCGCATCGATCTCGGCCAGGATCTCGGCCTTGTAGGAAGCGCTCACCATCCGCCCCGCTCCCAGCGTGCTCACCCGGCCCTGGCGCACGAGTTCGTCGAGAGCGCGCGCGATCTCTTCGTTCGAGCCACCGGTGCGCGCAGCGAGCTCGGCAAGGGTGAGTCCCGCCGCCGGCCGCCCGCCGAGAGCAGCGAGCACTCGATCAGCAACCGCCCCGCGCTCGAGAACGGCGAGTGCGCGTGCCCCCTCGACATCGGAGCGGCGGCGCTTCCGCGCCTGCGATTCGATCACTTGACCGCCCCCCGCGGTACGCATCGGGGAGTACCAGCGGACGACGAAGCGATCGCCGCGCTCGGCGACGATCGGAGTCTCGAGTCGGATCTGGGCCACATCGTCATCACCTGGAGGAAGCTCGTCGCGCCCGAAAAGAGTCACACGCCCGTAGACCTCGCTTGCCCCGAGATGGAAGCGCACTCGCTCCCGCTGGCGGATCGGGCGCTCGCCTTCATCCACCACCTGCAGCCGGACATCGAGAATCGAGCTCGAGCGGAACGCCTCAGGACCC
>JBIOUT010000160.1:0-6968 GCA_044867365.1 Candidatus Eiseniibacteriota bacterium
GGAACATCATCGCCTTTCACCATGCCGCCTGGCCGGCCCAGCTCGACCTCAACCAGGGCACCTACGTCTTCTCGGTCAAGTTCATCCCCGGCATGCTCGCGGTGCATGCTCGCGCCCTCACCATGGACCCGGTGAAGCGGACGGACACCACGCATCCCGAGGGAGACGGCACCTTTTTCGACGCCGGGAGCGTCAGCTTCGGCGTCACCTACGGCCGCTCGTTCACCGACAAGTTCTCGGCGGGAGTCACCGGCAATTTCGTTCAGGAGTCTCTGGCCGACCTCAATGCTTCGACCGCAACCTTCGACTTCGGGGTGCTCTACGATACCGGCTTCCGCTCGCTCCGCCTGGGGATGTCGATTGCCAATATCGGCGCCGAGCTCAAGTTCATCGAAGACACGGTGAAGATGCCGATTGTCTTCAGGCTCGGGAGCTCGATGAAGCTGGTCCAGTCCGGCCCGCACGCCTTCGTCTCTGCGATCGAGTTCTCTCACCCCCCCGACAACGCCGAGCGCGCCAATTGGGGTGGGGAGTACGGCTTCCGCGACTTCATGTTCCTTCGCGGCGGTTACAAGTTCAATTATGATACCGAGGGGCTGACGGCAGGAGCGGGAGTCAAGTTCCCGGCGTCGGTGGCGTCAACTGCCAAGATCGACTATGCCTTCAATGATTTCAAGACCCTCGGCGACGTGCACCGCTTCTCGCTGGAGTTCGACTTCTAGTTCCAGGAGATACAGGCGCGGGATCGATCCCAGGCGCCGTCTCGAGGCAGCCCAGATGCCGGTCTGGGCTGTTTCAATGTTTGCGCTCGGCGCCGTCCCGGTCGCCATCTTCTTGGCCCTGCCGCCGGCCGCCGTTGCCGCCACCTTCCCGGTCATCGGCGGCGGCGACATCCACTTCCGTCTCGACCAGGCCAGTTTCCGCTCGGGCGTCGGCACCACCGAAACCGAGTTCTACATCGAGATCGACAACGATGAGCTCGTCTTCCGCCCCGATGGCGATCGCTTTCAAGCCAAGGTGGCGCTCAAGTTCATCTTCTATGGACATGGACGGACTCTCGGCGAGAAGACCTACGACCCGGAGTTCTGGGAACACGAGGAAGCGAACACCACCTCGGCCGCTCACACTCAGGTGCTCCAGGTGCGGGTGCCGCTGCCCGCGGAGAGTGATTCGGTGCACGCCTGGGTAGAGGATCGGAACTCGCGCAAGCGCGGTCTCGTCCACATGTTCACCCGCACCCGAAAGACCGGCGAGGCCGGAGCGAAGCTCGAGGTCCGCCGCTTCCCGGAAGGCGAGCTCTCGGTCTCCGATGTCGAGTTCGCGCGCAACGTGGCGCAATTCCAACACGAAGAAGAGGCGACGTTCTTCAAGCATTCCGGACTCGAGGTCGAGCCCAATCCCGGGCGGGTCTACGGCAGCTTGAATTCGAGAGCGATGATCTATGTGGAGATCTATGACCTGGCGGCCAAGGACGATGCGCGGCGATATGAGCTCGATTATCGGATCCGCGGCGTCGATGGCGCCGAGATTCGCGCCTGGAAGCACACGCTCCGCAGTCAGAGCTCGACCTGGGTCGATACGACGAGCTTCAACGTCGGCGAGATGAGCGCTGGAACCTATTCCTTGGGGCTCGTGGTGCGGGAGGAGGGAGGGGAAGGGCGGGCCGCGGTCGAGGCTCCGTTTGACGTCGTTTGGGCGGCATCGAATTGGGTGCGGTGGTTGATGAAAACCGAAGCGCTCGTTGCCTTCTTGCCTCTGGGGGACGCGGATCGCTTCACCAGCCTCGGGCCGGGGGCAAAGGAACGCTACCTCAAGGCCTTCTGGGCGGCGCACGATCCAACGCCGGGTCCCGGCAACGCCACCAAGGAGGAGTTCGACCGGCGAGTGGAATACTCGAACGCCAATTTCTCCACTCCTCTCGAGCCCGGCATGCGCACCGATCGCGGGCGCGTCTACATCAAGTATGGAGAGCCGGACGAGATCCGCCGTGAGGTCATCCCGGTCCAGGGCAATGATCTCAATCAGGCGCTCCGCGAGCTCGATCGCGGCACCGGCGCCGAGCTCCGCGGCAACCGGACCATCGATCCCGAGGATGCCCGCGCCTTCGAGGTGTGGCTCTACGACTACCGCGGGGATGAGCTCTTTCCCTCCTCGCAGATGTCGGTGGGACTCGGCCGGCAGTTCGTCTTCGTCGACGACCTGGGCATCGGGGAATTCCGCCTCATCCGCAGCACCGAGAAGAGCGAGTTCTAGCCCGCCCAAGAGAACCCATTCAGGCGACAGTCCGGTGCGCCCGCGGGGGGGCGGGGAGAGTCCCAAGAGTGAGGCGCATGGTTGCCGGCAAGACGGCTGCCGCCTGTAGCTATACGTCCGCATAGTATGGCGGCCTCTCGGGAGTGGGATCGGTCACAGGTTGACTCGGGTCCCGGCGATCCCTAACCTTCGCCCCCCGGTTTCCTTCCTCCATCCGCCGGTAGGGTCGCAGCCCGAGCCGCGAGTGCTCATGCTCGATCCGGCACCATTCTGGCGGCGCTTCAGCAGGAGTTGAGTCTCGATGTCGATCAAGGTCGGAATCAATGGATTCGGGCGAATCGGCCGTCTGGTCTATCGTGCGGCCCACGGCAATTCGAAGGTGGATGTCGTTGCGGTCAATGACATCACCGACGCGGCGACGCTTGCCCTCCTGCTGAAACACGATTCGGTGCACGGAGTGTGGTCGGAGAAGGTGGGTCATTCGGACGGCGAGGTGCGCGCCGGATCCAAGTCGTTCAGAGTGCTCGCCGAGCGCGATCCCGCCAAGCTGCCCTGGCGCGACCTGGGGGTCGATGTCGTCGTCGAGTCGACCGGCCTCTTCACCAAGAAGTCAGCGGCGGGCAAGCATCTCGAGGCCGGGGCGAAGAAGGTGATCATCTCGGCGCCTGCCGATGACGCCGATGCCACCATCGTTATCGGCGTGAATGATCAGACCTACAATCGCGAAAAGCACGACGTCGTCTCCATCGCCTCCTGCACCACCAATTGCCTGGCGCCGGTGGCCAAGGTGCTCAATGACAAGTTCGGCATCGAGCGCGGGGTGATGACCACGATCCACGCCTACACCAACGACCAGCGGATCGCTGATCAGCCGCACAAGGATCCGCGCCGGGCGCGCTCGGCGGCGATCAATATCATTCCCACCTCGACCGGCGCGGCGCGGGCGATCGGACTCGTCCTCCCCGAGCTCTCGGGACGCCTCGACGGAATCGCGGTGCGGGTCCCGGTGGCCGACGGGTCGCTCGTCGATCTCGTCGCCCAGGTGAGCCGGCCGACGACCAAGCAAGAGGTGAATTCTGCGTTTCAGGAAGCGGCGAGCAAGCCCCCGCTCAAGGGCATTCTCGAGTACAGCGATGATCCGATCGTCTCGACCGATATCATCGGCAACCCCCATTCTTCGGTCTTCGACTCGGCGCTGACCAGCGTCATCGAGAAGAGCACGGTCAAGGTGTTCGCGTGGTACGACAACGAGTGGGCCTACTCGAAGCGAGTCGCCGAGTTCTTGACAATGGCGTAGCCGGCCGCATGACCTAGCCGGAGCCGCGGCGGATCTAGCAGGCGATGAACAAGCTGAGCGTTCGCGATCTGGATGTGCGCGGCAAGCGCGTCCTCATGCGGGTCGATTTCAACGTGCCGCTCGAGGACGGTAAGGTGGCCGACGACACGCGGATTCGGGCCACCATCCCCACGATCGAGCTCCTTCTCGCCAACCAGGCTCGCTTGGTTCTCATGTCGCACCTCGGTCGCCCGAAGGGCCCCGACTCGAAGCTGTCGCTCGCGCCGGTGGCGGAGCGGCTGAGCGAGCTCATCCAACGGCCCGTGGCCTTCGCCACCGATTGCGTCGGCGAGATGGTCGAGCGCATGGCCCAGGCGCTTCGGCCGGGAGAGGGTCTCATGCTCGAGAATCTGCGCTTCCATCCCGAAGAGGAAGCCAATGACCCCGGATTTGCGCGCCGGTTGGCGCGGCTTGGGGAGGTCTACGTGAACGACGCCTTCGGCACCGCGCATCGAGCTCACGCCTCGACCGCCGGGGTGACCGAGTTTCTCCACCCGGCGGCGGCCGGGCTCCTCATGGTCCGGGAACTCGAGGTTCTCGAGCGAGCGCTCTCGGCGCCGGAACGGCCCTTCGTCGCCATCCTCGGCGGGGCCAAGATCTCGGGCAAGATCGACCTCATCACCCATCTTCTGCCGCGGGTCGATCGCATGCTCGTCGGTGGGGCGATGATGTTCACCTTTCTCCGCGCCAAGGGGATCGCCACCGGCCGGTCGCTCGTCGAAGAAGATCGGGTGGCGATGGCGAAGACCATCCTCGAACAAGCGGGAGGCAAGCTCATTCTCCCCCGAGATTGTCGATCGGCGCGCTCCCCGGATGCAGCCGGCGCCGAGGATTCAGTCATTGTCGCCGTGGAAGCGATTCCGCCCGATCGCCTGGGCGTGGACATCGGGCCGGCGGCGGTCGCCGACTTCGCCGCCGCTTTGGCGGGAGCGAAGACGGTGCTGTGGAACGGACCGATGGGCATCTTCGAAGTCGATGCCTTCGCCGCCGGCACCAATGAGGTGGCGCGGCTCGTCGCCGAGGCGACAGGGCGCGGGGCGATGACCATCGTCGGCGGGGGCGACTCGGTCGCCGCCATCGAGAAAGCGGGACTCGCCGATCGGATCGGACACATCTCGACCGGAGGCGGAGCGACGCTCGAGTTTCTGGAGGGAAAGACGTTGCCCGGGGTGGCAGCGCTCACCGATGCCCCGGCGCCGGCGCGTCGCTGATGTTACCGAGCTCAACGCGGAGCGGCCGGCGCAAGCTCATCGCCGGCAATTGGAAGATGAATCTCGGGCCGCGCGCCGGAGCAGCGCTCGCCCGGGAGGTGGTGCGTGCGGCATCGGGACGCGATGGGGCGGCGAAGCTCTCCTCGGCGTGGCCGCAGATCGTCGTCTGTCCGCCTTTCGTCACTTTGCCGGCGGTTGCCGAAGTGGTGCGCGGGACGACGGTGGGGCTCGGGGCGCAGAACATGCATTGGGAGCGCCAGGGGGCGTTCACCGGCGAGGTCTCGGGCGAGATGCTGCTCGAGATCGGCTGCTCCTATGTGATCGTCGGTCATTCGGAGCGCCGGCATCTCTTCGGCGAGAGCGACTCGACGGTGGCGCGAAAGGCGCGGGCGGCGCTCGACCTCGGTCTCACGCCGATCGTTTGCCTCGGGGAGACTCTCGCTGAGCGCGAGGCGAACGCGACCTGGACGGTGGTCGAGCGGCAGCTCGGGGCGGTCTACGAGGGGCTCGCCGCGGCGCGCGCCATGGGGACGGTGCTCGCCTACGAGCCGGTATGGGCGATCGGCACCGGACGCAATGCGACTCCCGCGCAAGCGGTCGAGGTTCATGCTCGGATCCGCGAATTCCTCCGCACTCATTACGGAGGCCGCGAGTCGGTTGATCAGCGCATTCTCTATGGGGGTAGCGTCAACGGCGGCAATGCCGGCGAGCTTCTCGGCGAGGACGAGATCGACGGCGCGCTCGTCGGGGGAGCGAGCCTGCGCGGCGACGAGTTTGCCCAGATCATTGCGCTCGGCGCGGCTGCGGCGGCTGGCTTGTAGCACCATCAGGGCCGTAGTTCTATAATCCAAGGGGCGGCCAGGCTCGAGCCAAACCCCGGCCTCCCTCCCTCCGGGATACCGCAAGCCTGCGCCACGAGCGCGGGCTAAGGACACGAGGCGATCCCCGAGGAACCTGCGACCAGTGCAGGTGAACTCCTCGAAACGGCGAACCTGGCACGCTCAGGAGGAGTCGTCATGAGATTTCACTTTCGATCCAACAACGTTGTCTCGTTGACGCTCATAACAACGGGGTTGGTATTGGTCGGGATGATGGTAGCGGGTCTCGTGTTCATCCCGGGCCAGTCCTGGGCGGACCGGCCGGGAAACGGTGATCCGGTGCCGATTCCCGGCGGGATTCAAGTCCCTGACGGGCCGTTCATCCACACGTTTCTTCCTGGTCCAGAGTCGCTCGGCTACATGGGACTGGATGTCGACCCAACGGTGATCAGCGACTTTCGGGGATTCACCGCAATGGCTTATATGGGCGGGCGGGCGACCGATACCGAGGGCAAGGACTTCGATCTGGCAGTCGATTTGCGCGTCTTCCGCGGCGACTACATCGATGCCGACGGTGATCGTTCTCGAGGAACGTTCGGCTTCATCTGAGTGGACCTCTTCGAGCCCGGTACGGGCATGAAAGTTCAGGTTCACGACTTCAACGGCGGTATTGCACCATCAGGTCTCTTCTGGACGGTCCGCGTCCCCGACGATGCGCTCACCATCCGCGGCTGGACGGCGCGACTTCATCTCGAGCACCAACCGGTGGTCGACAGCTTCGTCTTCCTTGGCCCGGACGAGGTCCCGGCCACCATCAGCTGTGACGTCACATGGACCGGCGGAGGGGAAATGATGCACTTCCGTCCGGGCTCGACCGATCCTACCGACCCCTCGAACTTCGCGGGCCATTTCCGGCTAGCGGTTGCGGGAGGATCGTTCTCGGGCTCCGAGACCAACTTCGCGTTCGAGGCGGCCGGCGCAAGCTCGCAAGGGCTGTTCGCCGAGCTGGGTAGGGAACGGAACGGATTCTTCCTTCATGGCCTGGGACACGACCATCCGGGCGGTGATCATTATGGGAGGGAAGGCAGGACACTCGTCAGGGTGGCACCGAACCCCGTGGCTTCGGGAGCCCTGGGATCGGAGCCTCAGGTCGAGTTCGATCTGACTCGCGACGAATCGGTCTCGATCGCGGTCTTCGATCCCGCCGGGCGACGGGTAGCGTCGCTGCTCGAAGGGGCGCTCTTACCCCCGGGACCGCACACCGTCGCTTGGGATCTCCGTGACCGCGAAGGCAGGCGAGTGCCGACCGGCATCTATTTCGTGCGCTGGCAGACCCCGTCGGAGGTTGAG
>JBIOUT010000161.1:0-6666 GCA_044867365.1 Candidatus Eiseniibacteriota bacterium
CGCCAGCCCCACCTCCGCTCGTGAGGTCGAAGCCCATTATTGTGACGTCCGACTGGCGGTCGATTACGAACCCGACGTAACCTTGGGACGACAAGAACGTTGCATCACGACCAGCACCCATGATAAGTAGCCGCTTGGCGATGATTCGCGTTGCGCGCTCGGCGTAAGTTCCGGGCGCAACCACGATGCTATCCCCGTTGGCGGCGGCGTCGACTGCCGCTTGGATCGTCGGGTACTCCGATGGGACGTTGAGCGTGTCGGCGCTTATGCGACCTGGGACGGAGCCAAAGAGCCCACAGAGAAGAAGAATGATCGCGCAGTGCGCCAAAACGCGCACCAGTATGCAACCGGTGGCTTGCACCTTCCAGAACAGAGCACAGAACCCGTCCTCGGCTCGCTGACTCATTGGCAGAAACTCACGCCAGCGATTGGTCGCTCGTTCCTTGGAGAGAATTTGGAGACACATCGACGATAGCGCAAGTCCGCGAACCACCTCAAGCGCAAGAACATCGCACTGTACCGTTCCTAGGAGAACGCCTGGTGGTGCAAAGTTTGTTCGTCAGTCCGTCAAACGCGGTTGACTGTCCACCGATCTAAGGAGCTGGTAGTCCACGTCCGCACCAGGCGCGGTTTTGAATTGCATGTGGACAACCTATTCGTACTAGGCAATCCACCATCGACCTCTCCCAACTGCAGCTATGCGATCGGGGGCTTGATCGCGCACCACAAGAGGCCGATCTCCTCGACCCTCACATCGTCCTGCTCGAGTCCGATCTCTACCGCCTCGATCTTGCCGGCGAGCTCGTGCGCCTGCCGAGTCAGCTCGTCGGCTTTGTCCTCGAGCTCGGCATTGAGCTCGCTCATCTCCTGCTTGAGCCGGTCGACCTCGCTCGCCGCGCGTTCGGCCTGATGCGCTGCCGTCTCCGTCATCCGGCGCCGATGAGCTCCTCTCGCTTGCGCCCGGCAAGCTCCGCCTGCTCTCCTGCCTGGCGATCGGTAGCGCGACCCAGTTTCGCCTCGATTCGCTCGAGACGCGACGAATAGCTCTCGCGGAGCTTCGCCAGCTCGTCCGCGGCGCGCGCCTCCGCAGCCGCCGTGACCCGCGCCGCGAAAGCATCGCGCGATTCGCCGGGAGCCGAGACCAGTCCCAGGTCGGCGCTGCGATGGACCGTCAGCCTTCGGTCGGCCACGAGCCGGGCGGTGAGCGCCGTTCCCAAGCGGCGCCATCCGGCGGCATTGGCGAGCGGAGCGGGAAGCGGCATGAAGCTCGCTCCCTGAGGATGGGCGGAGGTCGCCGCGTCGATCGCAGTCGGGAGCGGCGAATCCGACCAGGCGACGTTTCCGTCGTCGCCGACGAGGCCCGCGGTCGCGAACGATATCGCCTGGTCGAGCCCCAGGCGCACGTCATCGAAGCGAAGCGAGATTCGCGCCGTGGCGATCGGCCGGAGGAGGAGTGGATCTCCGGCGCCGGCCGGCTGGATCGCAGGCAGCGCCCGCTCGATCTCGGCGAACGCCGCAGGGCCCGAGGTGAGAAAGCGCTCACGGATGCCCGGGGGCAGCGACGGTCGAACGGGAGAACCGGTGCTCAGCCCGGCGGTCGCCGTCGATGCCCGGTCGACTCGGACAGGGGGCTCAGCCCCTCGTGACGCCGCAGCCGATCGGGAGCTCGCTCCGATCACGAGCCCGCTTTCGACCAATCGCCCGAGATCGACCCGGGTCATCGGCCCGCGGAGATAGCTCATCGCGAAACGACTCTGGAACGGAGCCGGCGACTTCCCCGCGCGATGGAGCAGGAACTGCCGCGACTCGAGCGCGGCCAGCGAAGCGCCGATGTCGCCGCCGCCCCTGCTCCCGACAGCGCTCGCGCCCGCGAGTCCCTCGAGCACCCGCCGGCGATCGGGCTCGGTGGCCAACCGCCCGAGCAACCAGGTGGAGGCATTGGACAACGCCTTGTAGTCGAGATCCACCGGATTCTGGGTGGCGAGCACGATGCCCACCCCGAAGGCGCGCGCTTGCTTGAGCAGGGTGAGGAGCGGCCTCTTCGACGGCGGATCATGCGGGTGAGGGGGCAGGAATCCGAACACTTCGTCGATGTAGAGAAGAAGACGGAGCTCGCCGGTGCCGCTCTTCCCGCGCATCCAGCGGACGACCGCGTCGAGGAGGAGGGCGAGCGCAAACATGCGCTCCCTCTCGCCCAGATGGGCCATGTAGACGAGAGCGAGCGGAGTCCGTCCGTTGTCCGGCTCGAGGAGCGCCGGCACGGCGAGCGGCGTGCCGCGCGTCCACAGGGCGAACCCGGGAGCTGCGATGAGCGCATTGAGCTTGAGCGCCAGCTCCTCGCGATCGCGGCGCGGCATGAAGCGATCGACCTCGAACACGCCCACCCGCGCAAAGGGAGGAGTCACGAGCTCCGAGATCAGCTGATCGAGGGTGAGCCCTCGTCCCGATTTCCAGGCGTTCTCGATCACATTGCCGGTGAGCACATGCTCGCGGCTCCGCAGCGGCTCGACATCGAGCCCGGCGAGCCCTAGGAGGGCGCTCGCCGCCCCCACCACCGCCTCACCGAGCGCTTCTTCCGAGCTCAGGATGTACGGCTCGGGGAGACCGAGGCTCTGGATGACATTGACGGTTTGCCCGGCGTCGCTGCCCGGCCTATAGAGGCGGATCGATCGCGAGGCAAGCAGTCGCCGCCGGCGATCGAGGTCGATCCCGTCGGCCTCGAGCCCCGCCTTCCATCGATCCGCCACTTTCTGCGCCATGACGTCGATGGTTGCGCCCTGGCGGCGAGCTTCATCGGGATCGATCCAGGGCTTGAAATCTTCGGGGCGAAGGTCGGGGAAGACGAGGGCCAGATTGGTCAGGTCACCCTTCAAGTCAACGGCGAGGATCGGAACCTGATGGAGGCTTCCTTCCTCGAGCAGATCGATGCAGAGACCGGTCTTGCCGCTGCCGGTGGCACCGAGGCAAATCGCATGGGTGGTGAGGTCGCCGGTCTCGAGGAGGATCGGTTCGCGGACCGTCTTCCCTTTTACAGCCGCTCCCGGAATGCGATAGCCGAGCAGCATGCCCTTGTCACCGCTCATGCGGATCCCTCCGGGGATGCGTCATCGCCGCCGAAGCAGATCGAGCTCGCCAGCCCTTAGCGAGCATACCCTGCCGCCCTCGCGGGGTGCGGCGGGGTCGAGGATTGCGTAGAATCGGCGGGTTTCGCCTCCGGAGGCAGCACGCAGAGAGAATGAGCTCCAACCCATCACTCGACCTCACTCCCGACGAGTTCCGCCGCGCCGCCGGCGCTCTTGCCGATCTCCTGGGAGAGTATCTGGCCGCGATCCGCGACCGGAAGGTGTCGACACTCCCCGATCCCAAGGCGCTCCGGCGCGCCTTCGACGAGACTCTCCCCCACCGCGGCCGCGGGTTCGATGCCCTGCTCGAAGCCCTTCGCAGCCGGATCCTGCCCCATACCATGACCATCGGCTCGCCGCGCTATTTCGGGCTCTTCAACCCGTCGCCGATCCCGGTGGCGGTGCTCTGTGATCTGGTCATCTCGACGGTCAACCAGAACGAAGGAGCATTCTTGCAGAGCCCGGTGATGACCGCCATCGAAGACCGGGTCGTCCGTTGGCTGGTCAAGCTGGTCGGCTTTCCCGAGACGGGCTACGGCCATTTCACGAGCGGTGGCACCGCCGCCAACTTGACCGCGCTCAAGATCGCTCGCGATCTTGCCGCCCCCGGCATCGGCGAGACGGGGGTGTCGGTGCTCGCAGGTCGCGGCCGCGTTTACGCCTCCGACCAGTGTCATTTCTCGATCGAACGCTGCGTCGACGTTCTCGGAATGGGCAGAAGCGCTCTGGTGCGGATCGACAGCGATGCCAACTATCGCCTCCAACCGCAAGCCCTCGCCGCCCGTCTCCGCGCCGACCGTGCCCTGGGGCTCGTCCCGGTGGCCATCGTCGCCACGGCCGGGACCACTCCCTCGGCGAGCATCGATCCCCTCGAGGCGATCGCCGACCTAGCCGGCGCCGAGCAAACCTTTCTGCACGTGGATGCCGCCTACGGCGGCGCCGCCATCCTCTGCGAGAGTTTACGGCCACGCCTACGCGGCATCGAGCGCGCCGACTCGATCACCATCGATCCACACAAGTGGATGTATTTGCCCAACGAATCGGGATGCGTCTTGGTGCGCGATCGAGCCTTGCTTCGCCGATCGTTCGGGGAGCAACCCGCCTATCTCAAGGATTCCGCCGACCGGCTCGAGGTGCTTCCCGATTTCTACCGCGAGGGGCTCCAGGGCTCGCGGCGCGCCAAGGCCTTCAGCTTGTGGGCGACTCTCCTCGTCTATGGAGCCGACACTCTCGCGCAGTCGATCGAGCGCAACGTCGAGCTCATCCAATTCCTGCGCGATCGAGTGCGCTCGCTCAAAGACTTCGAGCTCGCTCACGAGCCCGATCTCGGCCTCCTGTGCTTCCGCTTTGCTCCGCCCGGGAAGACTCCGGAGGAGCAGGACGACCTCAACCGGTTGATTCAGCGTCGGGTCGAGGCATCGGGGGTGGCCTGGTTCGCGACCACCGTTCTCAGCGGTCGGGTGGTTCTTCGAATCAACATCGAGTCGTTCCGCACCACCGAGGCCGATATCGATCGAACACTGGATGCCATCACCGACGCGGTGGAGGCAGTGGTGACGGCGGGGGGCTAGCGACTCATGCGCATGGATTACCGAAAGCTCGGACGCCTCGGCCTCAAGGTGAGCCCGCTCTGTCTCGGGACCATGAACTTCGGGCCCGAGACCAGCGAAGCCGAAAGCTTCGGGATCATGGACCGGGCGCTGGATGTCGGCATCAACTTCTTCGACACCGCCAATGTCTATGGAGGAAAACGCGGCGAAGGCGTGAGCGAGCAGATCATCGGCCGCTGGTTTGCCCATGACCCGAGTCACCGCCATCGCGTCGTCCTCGCCACCAAGGTCTATGGACGGATGGGCGACGGACCGAATGATCACCTGGTCTCGGCCTATCACATTCGACGTGCGTGCGAAGAGAGCCTGAGGCGCCTCGAGACCGACCACATCGACATCTATCAGATGCACCATGTGGATCGGACGACCCCCTGGGAAGAAATCTGGCAGGCGATGCAAATCCTCATTCAGCAGGGAAAAATCCTGTATGTGGGGAGCAGCAACTTCGCCGCCTGGCACATCACCGAGGCGAATAGCATCGCAACGCGGCTCAATCTCCTCGGCCTCGTCTCCGAGCAGAGCCTCTACAACCTCAATGCCCGCTGGGTCGAGCTCGAGGTCCTCCCTGCCTGCCGAGCCCAGGGGCTCGCTGTGCTTCCGTGGAGCCCGCTTGCGGGCGGCCTCCTCGGCGGCGTCCTCGAACGGCCGCAAACCGGCCGGCGAGCCTCGGAGAAGATCGGCCAGGCGATCGCCAAGCACCGGGCGCAACTCGAGGCCTACGAGGCGTTGTGCCGGGAGATGAGCGAGCCGCCCGCCGCCGTTGCCCTGGCCTGGCTGCTTCGCAACCCCGCCGTCACTTCACCCATCATCGGGCCGCGAACCAGCGAGCAGATCACGACCTGCCTCCGCGCGCTCGAGCTCAAGCTGTCCGATGAGCACGTCGCACGTCTGGAAGCGATCTTCCCCGGTCCGGGCGGCGAGGCCCCCGAGGCCTACGCCTGGTGAAGCGATGGCCGAGCGCGAGAACATCGAGCTCAAGCGAGCGCTCGAGCTGGCCGCAAAGCTGGCGGCGGGCCGGAGCCTGGCCGGAGAGGAGCTCCTCATCGCTGTTCGGATCCTCGATGCGATCGGGCATGTCGAGCCGACCGCATTGACGCCCGAGCTCGCCGAAGTCGCGGCTGCGGCAAAGAGGATTGCCTCGACAGCGCTCGACGCCACGTCCGTCGCAACAAAGAAGCGGAAAACTCGGGCGGGGAGCCGGCGGCTCAATCGATCGGGCGGGAGCGGGGCGCCGGGAGGGGACGAGCCTGATTCCGTCTGAGGAACGCTCGTGATCCAAGGGGCAAGAGGCGGTGATGGGTGGCCTGGTAGTCGCGATACGCGTCGCCGAAGATGCGCACGAGTTTGCGTTCCTCCGGAATCGATCCAAGGACCGAGTAGATCCAGAGCCAGAGGGCGAAGATGAACCAACGGAGGTCCATGGTCGGCCAGCTGGAAAAGAAGAGGCTGGTGAAGAAATAGAGTGGGTGCCGGCAGAGCGCATAAACACCGCCGGTATCCAAGCGCTCACCGGGGACTCGATTCGCCGCCGGTCCCAGGCCCGAGAACGCCCCCAGGTCGAAGCGACACACGGTGAGCACGAAACCGACGAATGCCGCGACCTGAACCCCGATGAGCGCCGAGCGGGCGAGCCCCCGAGCTCTCCAGACGAGGGGATAGTCGCCGCGCGCGGCGATCAAGACGCCGGCGAGAAGGAAGATGGTAACGAGATTGTAGATCACACGATAGCGTTCGGGACGCCCGCCGAGCCGCTGCGTCCCCCATTCCCGCAGCGAGTCGGTGGCGAGCACGCTATGGACGAGCGAGAAGAAGACGAGCCCGCCGGCGAGCAAGCCTAGGGAGGCGCCGAGGCTCAGATCCCCCATCCGCCGCTCAGATGGAGGTTGGCTCCATTGATGTAACGCGCTTCCTTCGAGAGCAGAAAGCGAGCCGCC
>JBIOUT010000162.1:0-8801 GCA_044867365.1 Candidatus Eiseniibacteriota bacterium
CCCGGCGGCGGCGAGCAGGGCGAGATCGGCATCGGTTGCGGCGAAGATCACCTCTCCGGCCTGGCGAGTCGAATGATCCAGGGCGAGTCCGAGCTCGGTGAGACCGGGAGCATCCGCCGGCACCCGCACCAGCCGGGTGGCGGCCGGAGCGCTGGAGCTCGAGGCGATGATCAGGAGAACGGAGGCGAGGAGAGCCGTTGCGACCGGCAAGAGGCGACCGAAGGCCCGGATAGCGCGCAATCGCCGCATGATGAATCCTTTCACGAAGGACAGGGATTTCCGAGGTTCTCGATATGGGCAGGCAGAGCCCTTCTTATCCCAGTGTAGCCAAGCCCGGGGCTGCCGTCAAACCGCATAACTGGTTGCGCGCCAACCGTTCGCCGGGGAGTCCAGCCGGCGCCGCCCGCCGACCAGGGCTTGAACGCCGCTCCTTGACGCCGCTCGACACGGCGGCTCATGATTCACCGGTCTCTTCCTCAACCCCCATGGCCACCCTCCAGATCATTCCACTCGCCGGCCCGCCACGTGACGAGCCTCTCGCCGGTGCGCGCGTTCGTATCGGCCGGAGCCCCGAGAACGACATCGCCATCGCCGACCCCTCGGTCTCCCGTCACCACGCCACCATCGAGCAGAGCCCTGAAGGCTTCCTGATCCGCGATCTCGACAGCCGCAACGGCGTCGTCGTCAACGGGCGGCGAATCGACGGCCCCACGCGCATCGGGGTCAAAGACGACATCCAGCTCGGCGACGTCACCCTCCGGCTCATCACCGGGCCCGAGGTGACCCTCACCGATGTCCCCTTCGGCGCCGCCGACACCATGGTCCTCGCCTACGATCCCGACTCCAAGCTCTCGACCACCCTCCGCATTCGCGGCGATGAGCAGAAGTCGAACCGCCCCGGCCCCGACACAGTCCTCAACTTTCTCGAGCAAGTGACCAACGCCGTTCTCGCCGCACGCCCCTTCGACGAGGTGATCGAGGAGATCGTGCGCCAGCTCTTCACCCTCCTGCCGGAAGCCGATCGCGCGTGTCTCCTCCTGCTCGAGGGAGATCCGCCCGAGGTCCGGGCGCGAGCGGCCCGCCATCGCTCGGGGAAATCGGCGCGCATGGAAGTGAGCCGCACCATCGTCCGCCGGGTGATCGACAGCCTCGATTCGGTCCTCTCCGAGAATGCGCGCGAGGACAGCCGCTTTTCCGGCACCGAGAGCCTGGTCGTGCACGGGATCTTCTCGGTCATGTGCGTGCCGCTGGTTGTTGAAGGCATGGCGATCGGCGCTCTCTACGTCGACACGCTCTTCCCGTTCAAGCACTTCGATCAGGACGAGCTCGGGGTCTTCAGCACGATTGGCAACATCGCCGCCGGACACATTCAGCGCCAGCGGTTGCTCGAGGAGGCGATCCAGAACCGGGCGCGAGAGCGGGAGCTCGAGCAGGCGGCGGCGATCCAGCGCCGGTTGCTCGCCACCGCGCCGGTCATTCGTCCGGGGTATTTCTTCCATGCCACTCACCGGTCGTGTCTGGCGGTCGGGGGCGATTACATGGACTTCATCGACTGCGGCGATCGCGGGTTGGTGCTCGCCATCGGCGACGTGAGCGGCAAGGGAATGGGGGCCGCCCTTCTCATGTCGACGGCTCAGGCCACGGTGCGCGCCGAGGTCCGCGCCGGCGGCGGCCCGCTCTCCATCGCCCGCCGGGTGAACGCGAGCCTCTACGAGTCGACCGATGAGGACAAATTCATCACCCTCTTCCTCGGACTCCTGGATACGGCGACCGGTCGTTTGACCTACGTGAACGCCGGCCATGATGCGCCGATCCTGATCCGAGGAAAGAGCGACACCGCAGAAACGCTTGCCGCTACCGGACTCATCGCCGGCATCCTGCCCGACGCCCCGATCGCCGAGGCGGCGATCGATCTCGAGCCCGGAGATCTCCTCTATGCCTACACCGACGGTCTTCGCGAGGCTCGATCTCCCGAGGGCGAGGAGTACGGCGAAGACCGCTTGCTTGCGGCGATCCGGACCCACCGAAGCAAGCCGGCGGTCCAGCTCCTGGCCGAGATCGAAGCCGATGTCCTCCGCTTTTCGCGTGGCGAGGAGCAGCAGGACGACATGACCCAGCTCGTCGTCGGCAGGGAGGCCTAAGAAGAGAGGCGGAGCGGTCTCAGTTGCGCTTGAAGCGGAAGGGCAGGACGACCCGCGCCTCGACAGGAACACCGTCCTGCAATGCCGGACGGAAGATGGAGAGAAGCGCCGCGCGGAGCGCCGCCTCCTCGAGAGCAGGGATGGTGTCCGAGCGCACGACCTTGGCGTCGACGACTCGTCCGGTCACCCCGACCGTGACCTCGACAAGAACGAGCCCTTCGATCTTTCCCTGTCGCGCTTCGTCGGGATAGTCGGGGGTGAACACCTTGATCGATACCGGCGGCTCGTCGAGCCGGAAGCTCGAAGCGGCGCTTCCCTGATCTTTCATCGCTCGCGACTCGGTCGCCGCTCCGGACGCGGCGACGAGACGCAACACCGGACTCCCGGCGACATAGATCTCGACCGGCGGCAGCGATCGACCGGGTCCGCGGACGATGGCGAGAACAGGCTCGGTTCGTTCCGGAGTGGCGGTCGTCGCGAGGGTCGTGTCCGTTTCCGCAAGAAAGGTCGCCCAGCTCCCCTTGCCCTTCTCCTTGGCGACGCCTGGAACCATCGCGAGCGCCGCCGGTGATGCCGAGCTTCCCCCTCCGAAGACAAGGTCGAGACGAATTCTGCGTGCGCCCTCGACGCCGGCGATGGTCGCCATGTAAGAGAATCGATCCGGCGCTTCCGGCTGGGGCTCGGCGGCTCGGCTCCAGGTGATCGCGAGATCGCGCTGCCTGCCGCTCGCCGCCGCCCGGCGATTGGCGGCGGCGAGGCGTTTCCTGAGATCGGCCACATGATCGAAATCGGGATGCGCCTCGAGAAAACGCGCATAGGCGATCGGGCTGTCGGCGGCCTTGACCCGCTTCCATGTCTGCTCGGCGGGCGACGCGGCGAAGGCCGCGCCGGCCATCCAAACCAGGGTGGCGGCGGAAACGATGGAGCTATGGCAGAGACGTCGCGACATGGAGACGGCTAGGAGGCCTCGATGAGATCGAACACCAGCCCGGACGGAATCTTCGGATAAAAATAGGTGGATTTCTGCGGCAAGGTGCGCCCGGCGCGAGCGGCGGCGGCGACCTCCTCGACCGGGGTCGGCGGGAGAAGGAAGGCGCAATCGGCCTCACCGCGCTCGATCGCCGCCGCCGCTTCCCGCCAGTCGGTGGCGAAGCGGAGGCGTCCGGAGCGGACCGCTTCTTCCGCATTCCAGCCCAAGAGCCCGCCGAGGATTTCACGATCGACGAGAGCCGCCGGATGTTCCCCGCCGGGCGGAGATGCCACCCGTCGCGCCACCGACCCTCGGGTAATGAATCCGATTTGCGCATCCCCGCTCGCAATTTCTCTGGCCAGCGCCGCCGCTCCTCCCGCCACCGGTTGCATGGGCAATCGACCGTCGATTTGCTCCCCGAGCTCATCCACGTTGACGCCGGCGAGGATCCGATGCACCGGGAGGATCTTGAGCGCCGGGTCTTCCATCGCCGTCAGGTACATGAGGACGGACCCCGCCCCGCCGTTCCTGGCAAGCGGCGAGCCGATCCGCTCGCACTCCTCCTGGAAGGCGAGCGCCGTCTCGTAGCGATGATGTCCATCGGCGATGACGATGTCGCGCTTCTCGACCCCGCTCACCACTTCGCCCAGCACTCCCGAGTCGGTGATCGCCCAGAGCGCGTGGTCGATGCCCTGGTCATCGGTCCAGGACCCGACCTCGCTTTGCTGCCGAGTAGCACGCACCGCTTCCAGAAGCTCCGCCCTAGGATCCGAGATGAGACCGAAGATGGGATCGAGACGAGCGAGGGTCGCACGCATGAGCCGCAGCCGATCGGCTTTGGGACCGGCGAGGGTGCGCTCGTGCGGATGGATGCCCCGTCCCCATGGCTCGAGACGGATCCGCCCGATGAAGCCGGTTCGCTCGAGCAACCCTGCCGCCGGATTCAGCGGATCGTTGAAACGCTGGGCGTAGCCGTAGAGCGCCGGCCGTGGCTCGCGCACCAGAATCCCTTCCGCCAGCCACTCGGTGAGATGGCGCGCAGCGGTGGCGTAGCGTTCGGGGGTGCCCGGGTCCCCTGTTTCCTCGAACCCGAGCACCAGACGCACCGCGTTCCGCGGGTGACGGCGGAGCAAGGCCTCGCGCTCGCGGCGCCCGATGAGGTCATAGGGCGGGGCCATGACTTCGGCGAGATCCGAAAAGAGGATCGGGTGATAGCGGATGCCGCGAAAGGGGTCGAGGTGGGGCATCGAAGGCACCTCCTTCATTTCCCCGAGGCACGCATTACAAAAGGCATAGCCATCCTTCCTCGTCTCCCGCCGCCTTTGCTCTCGAGCCAGCCGCCAAGTCCGTTTCGCCCACTATTCGCCCTGCTGGCACGCTTTGCGCATAACGCCGCTAGCCTGGCTTCCCCGCGATATCCAGTCGTCACTGTCATAACTCCCCCCCCACAGCAGGAGAGACCACCACCATGGAGAGGGAGCTCACGAGGAGTCGGGTTGCCATCGCCGGTCTGGCTTTGTTTGGCGTCGCCGCCTTGATCACGGCTTGTGGGAACTCGGACAGCGGCACCTTGCTCAGCCCATCCGGCGAGAACCCGGCTCAAGGAAGACAAGTCTTTCGTTTCGACACGTTCGGTAACGAGCCCTTCTGGACCGATTCGCTCAAGATGAATGTGGTCATCGAGACTGCGGTCGATCCCGTGACCGCTCTCGCCGTCGGGCTCAAGGTGGATTCCGAGAACCTTCCTTCCGGATTCCTGGAAGGGGCCGACCTGAACAGCCCGGCGACGACCGTCGAACTCCTCCGCCGCGATGCGGTCCTGGGACTCAAGGCCGTGGTCAGCGCCAATCACATTCAGAGTATCGGCATCACCTGCGCTCTCTGTCACTCGACGGTCGACAATTCCGTCATGCCCGGAGTCGGGCGCAGGCTCGATGGTTGGCCGAACCGCGACCTGGATCCCGGCAAGATCGTCAGTCTGTCCCCCTTCTTCGACGACAAACCGGCGATTCGGGCCGTCCTTCAATCCTGGGGAGCCGGGAAGTACGACGCTTACTTCAATCACGACGGCATTAGCGACCCCGTCGTCATCCCTCCTGCTTACGGACTGAAGGACGTCGCTCTGGAAACTTACTCGGGCGAAGGGCCTATTTCCTACTGGAACGCCTACGTGGCGGTGACCCAGATGCATGGTCAGGGGAACTTCACCGATGGCCGTCTCGGTATCGACATTCGCGCTACTCCCGACCTGGTGACTCCGAAGCTGCCGGCCCTCCTCCAGTACCAGCTGAGTCTTCAGACACCGAGGCCAGCCGTAGGGAGCTTCGACACCACCGCGGCCGCCCGCGGCCGCACTCTCTTCGAGACCTCCGCCCGCTGCGCGACGTGCCACGTTCCACCCACGTTCACCGATGCCGATGTGAAGCTCCATGATCCGGCGGAGACCGGAATGAATCCGCTGCGAGCTCAGCGCGGCACGACCGACAAGTACCGCACCACACCGCTCCGCGGCCTCTGGCAGCATCCCCCCTACTTCCATGACGGGAGCGCCGCCACCTTGGCCGATGTGGTCGACCATTACACCGCCGTCTTCGGCCTCACTCTCTCGGACAAGCAGAAGGCTGATCTCGTCGAGTATTTGAAGTCCCTCTGACGGCCTATCGTATCCGGACGCCGTGCCGTCCTTCCGCTCGCGCTCGCCGCCCGGCGGCGAGCGCCCAGGCGGCGGCACGCTCGGGATCATCGAAGCGCTCGATCGGCGGCGCGGGATGACCTTCCCTAGCGCAGTCCCAACTGCCGAGCGCCCCGACCGGAACTCCGATCTTGAGGGCGAGCGCAATCTCCGAGAGCGTGCCGTAGCTACCACCGATGGCGACGAGCGCCTCCGCCGTATGCACGAGGATCACGTTTCGCGCGTGCCCAAGATCGGTGACGATAGGGATGGCGATATAGGGATTGGCGTCCTCGGCGCGATCGCTGGGAATGATGCCGATGGTGAGCCCGCCCGCCTCGCGGGCGCCGCAGGCCGCGGCGCGCATCACTCCCCCGAGCCCGCCGGTCACGAGCACCGCGCCGGCGCGGGCGATCACGGCTCCGACGATCCGGGCGGCATCGAGCGCCGCTTCGAGCCCCGGGTCGTTCCCCTCGCCACCCCCCGCCCCCGAGATGCCGATGCGGAGCGGGCGCTCGGCCGCGGCAACGACACGCGACGCCGGGGCTCGGGGCATCAGGCGCGGGCGCCGAGGAGGGCCCCGGCGTTCGGGGCGTCAGCACTCGAATAGAGGGGGAAGCTCCGGCACATCTCGCCCACTTCGGCTCGCGCCGCGGCGATTGTGTCCTCGTTCGACGGGTCGGCGAGGACCCGCCCGATGAGCCGTCCGATCTTCCGCATTTCCTCTTCCCCCATCCCGCGGCTGGTGAGCGCCGGGGTGCCGATCCGGATGCCGGAGGTGATGAACGGCTTCTCGGGATCGAAGGGCACCGCGTTCTTGTTGACCGTGATTCCCGCGCGCTCGAGAGCCGCTTCCGCATCCTTGCCGGTCAACCGCCGCCGCCGCAAATCGACGAGCACGAGATGGGTGTCGGTGCCGCCGGAGACGAGATCGAGCTCCTCGCCGAGGAGAGATTCGGCGAGAGCCTTGGCGTTGCGGACGATCTGCCGCCCGTAGAGGCGGAACTCCTCGGTCATCGCCTGCTTGAAACAAACGGCCTTGGCGGCGATGACATGCATGAGCGGACCTCCCTGCATGCCGGGAAAGTTGGTGCGATCGATCGCCTTGGCCCGCTCGGTATCACACAGTATGAATCCCGATCGCGGGCCGCGCAGCGTCTTGTGGGTCGTCGAGGTGACGATGTGCGAATAGGGAACCGGGCTCGGGTGCTCGCCGGCGGCCACCAGACCGGCGAAATGGGCCATGTCGGTGAGGAGGAGCGCACCCACTTCGTCGGCGATGGCGCGGAAGCGCTCGAAGTCGAGGATCCGCGGATAAGCGCTCCATCCGGCCACGATCATCTTCGGCTTGACTTCGCGCGCTTGGCGGGCGAGGGCGCCGTAATCGATGCGGCCGTCGTCGGCCGACACTCCGTAGTGGGAGAAGCGGAAGAATCGTCCCGAGAAGTTGACATCGTGGCCGTGGGTGAGATGTCCCCCGTGCGAGAGATTCATCCCCAGGATGGAATCGCCGTGCTCGAGGAGCGCGAAGTAGGCGATGAGGTTCGCCGACGATCCGGAATGGGGCTGGACATTGGCGTGCGCGGCGCCGAAGAGCGCCTTCGCCCGCTCCCGAGCGAGCTCCTCGGCGCGATCCACAAATTCGCAGCCGCCGTAGTAGCGCTTGCCCGGATAGCCCTCGGCGTACTTGTTGGTGAGGACCGAGCCCATGGCCTCGAGGACGGCCGGGCTCGTGAAGTTCTCCGAGGCGATCATCTCGAGCGTGTCGCGCTGGCGCCCGAGCTCGCCTCTGAGCACCTCGGCGATCTCCGGGTCCACCGATTCGAGGGCCGGGTTTTTGTCGAGCATCGGATCGACGACTCCGCGTGAGTGGCGTCCTAGCGGCGCTCAGCGACTCGCCCGCGCCGGCCGAGCCGCTCCCGCCGGTGGCGCCGCTCCCGCCGGTCGCGCCGCGCTCGCCGGCCGGGGGGCGGGCGCCCGCCGTTCGCTCATCTCGCCGCCCGGCACGTAGCTGAGCCAGCCGTGGCGATCTTCCACCTCGCCGCGCACCGTGCGGAAGAAGGCCTCCTGCAATCGGCGAGTAATCGGCCCCGGACGCCCTTCACCGACCTTGATGTGATCGACGCTCGCGATCGGCGTGATCTCGGACGCCGACCCGGTGAAGAAGAGCTCGTCGGCCACATACAGGTTCTCGCGCGCGAGAAGCTCCTCGCGCACCGTGAGCCCCATCTCGCGAGCGAGGGTGATCACGGTGTCGCGGGTCACTCCATGGAGGATCGACGAGGAGAGAGGCGGAGTGAAGAGGACGCCGTCCTTGGCCAGGAACACATTCTCGCCCGAGCCCTCGCAGACGAAGCCGTCGATGTCGAGCGCGATCCCCTCGGCGAAGCCGTTGACGATCGCCTCCATCTTGATGAGCTGCGAATTCATGTAATTGGCCGCGCTCTTGGCCTGGGCCGGGAAGGTGTTGGGCGCCATCCGCTGCCAGGTGGAGACCTGGACATCGACGCCCCGCTCGAGGGCGCCTTCGCCGAGATAGCTCCCCCATTCCCAGGCGGCGATGATCACTTCCAGAGGATTGCGGAGCGGGTTCACCCCCATCTCCCCGTAACCGCGGAAGACCATAGGACGCACGTAGCAAGCGGCGAGACGGTTGGCGACAATGAGCTCGAGGGTCGCCTGTCCGAGCTCGGCCTTGGTGTAAGGCACCTCCATCCGGTAGATGCGGCAAGACTCGATGAGTCGCTGGTAGTGATCGGCCATCCGAAAGACCGCCGGTCCCCGCGAGGTCGAATAGCAGCGCATGCTGTCGAAGATCGAGGAAGCGTAATGAAGCGCGTGGGTGAGGACATGCACCTGTGCCTCGTCCCAAGGCACGTTCTTCCCGTTCATCCAGATGACGTCGGCCTTGGCGATCGGCATCGGCGGTTGGCTCCTTTCGGCGAGCGATCAGCTCCGGCGCTCGCCCACGATCCGTTCTTCGAGATGAGGAAGAATGCGTTCGATCTGGCGCTCGATA
>JBIOUT010000163.1:0-3433 GCA_044867365.1 Candidatus Eiseniibacteriota bacterium
GGCCGAAGCTCGGCGAGGAACCGTCGCGCACCGTCATCGGTGACCTGAACGGCGGGTTCCAGTCGAAACCCTGGATCTTCAACTCGATGGTGGAAGCGCTTCCCGGCGTCCGCGCCACCGCCGACTCGCGGTTCGACGTCAACGCCGAGCTCGGGATGAGCCTCCCCAACCCGAACACCCGGCGGCAGGTCTACATCGACGACTTCGAGGGGGCGAAGGAGAACTCGATTCTCTCCCTGCAGCGGGAGGATTGGTTCTGGTCGTCCATCCCCGATGCCGTGCTTCGCGAGACCCCCCGGTTGGAGAACCGCCGCGGCGGACTCATCTGGTACAACCCGGTCGTCTCGCCGGTCTTCGAACGCGATCTCTTCCCGGAGCTCCAGACCCAGGAAGGGAACGACCGCAAGCTGGTGCTCTCGGTCTACGTCGATCCCCACGGCCCCGACACCACGGTCGTCGATTCCAAGAGATGGGTGGGGATCACCCAGGGGATCTCCGCCGGGGGCGCCGATTTCTCGCGCAAGCAGTTCATCGAGGTGTGGGTCAATGACTTCGACGAGCAGCTGTTCCGTGACCGCCATCCCAAGATGATGATCGATCTGGGAATCCTCGATGAGGATGCCCAATGGCACCCGACGGATCTTCCCAATCAGCAGTGGGACCGGGAGGATCGGAATGGGGACGGGATCCTCGACCGGAGCGAAAGCTTCTTCGAGGACACCGGATTCGACACCTTGCTGAGCGCCCAGGAGCCCGGCTTCGGACCGAGCAACACCGACCCTAACAACGACGACTTCAGTTTCGACCGCGAGGGGGCAAAGGAGCCGAGGGACGCCCTCGATCCCCAGAAGTTCCGTTTCATCAACCGCTTCGAGAACAACAGTCATCTCGACGACGAGGACGTGAACCGGGACAACACCTTCCAGAGAGAGAGCTCGAACAACTACCTCGAATACACCATCGATCTCGGCGACACCACCTTTGTCGCCACCAATGTCCGTCAGGAGTTCAACGTCAGTGACACCGGCGACAACGGCCGCAACGGCTGGCGGCTCTTCCGCATCCCGATCGATGCGGGGGTGGCGGTAGGCACCCCGAGCCTGGGAGCGGTTCGCCACCTGCGAATCTGGTTCACCAACTTCCCCGAGGCCAAGCTCCTGCAAATCGCGAGCGTCGATATCCTGGGGAACCTGTTCAAGATCGAGCCGCTCCGCGACGCGACCGGCACCCCGATCGCTCCCGGTGCGGGGGAGGCGTTCAGCATCCGCGGCATCAACAACAAGGAGAACGCCAACGAGTACACGCCGCCGTTCGAGCTCCAGGAGCGGGACCGCATCGTCGAGCGCGAGCAGTCGCTGGCCATCGACTTCCAGCTCCTGCAACAGGGGCACGAAGGCGCCGCCTTCCGCGCCTTGCCCTCCGATCGCGACTTCACCCTCTACAAGACTCTCAAATGGTATGTCTACGGCGCCGGAGAGACGAACGGCATCGAGGCGTTCGTCCGGTTCGGGGCCGATACCCTCAATTACTATGAGTTCGCGGTGCCGATGGTCCCGGGATGGAATGAGGAGACCATCCCCCTCACCGATCTCTCCGAGCTCAAGCTCGAGGCGTCACCGAGCGACTCCTGCGATGTCGGCGGCCAGAGGCTCCCTTGTTTCTCGCGCCGCCGGGACGACGGCCGACTCTTGCGCTTCGTCGGCCGTCCCTCGTTCACCCGCATGCGGCGAGTCTCGTTCGGCGTTCGTAACACCGGACCGGGCGCCCCGTCGGGAAGCGTCTGGTTCGACGATCTGAGGCTCGACGATGTGATCCGTGACCGCGGCACCGCAAGTCGCGTCGAGGTGGAGACCGCCTTCGCCGATCTCCTGACGCTCTCGACCAGCGTCCTCACCCGCGACGAGGATTTCCTCTCCATCGGCTCCGGCGGGCAGCGGACGGTGACCCGCGGTCTCGGCTCGCGACAGCGCGATGTCGGGATCCGCAGCACCATGAATCTGCACAAGTTCTTCGAGACCTCGGGGATCAATCTTCCCGTCGCCTTCAACTTCACCCGCAGCCGCGAGCTTCCCGAGTTTCAAGCGGGCGACGATGTAGTGCTCAACGGCGAGGAGAGCCGGAATCAGGAGCGGGGCTCGACTCAGCGCAGCTACTCGGCCAACTTCAGCCGATTGGGGAGTCCATCGGGAATCCTCAAGTACACCCTCGACGGTTTCCGGGCCGATATGAGCCTCAGCGACCGAACCGGACTTTCCCAGACCCGGCGCGACTCCTCGCGGACGATCAACTTCGGGCTCTCCTACAACGTCACTCCCGGCTTCAAGCCCTTCCTCCTCGGCAAGAGCGAGCTGCGCTACTTCCCCGACCAGATCGCTCTCGGACTGCGCCTCAACTCCAACCGCACCTTCAGCTTCAATCGCGATCTGGAGAACCCGGGGTTCCGCAACCTGGTGTCCTCGGTGTACCAGAAGGATGCCAACCTGAACGGCGCCGCAAGCATGAACATCCTCAGGTCGGTGCGCGCCGCCTATCGCATCGATTCCCGCCGCGATCTCAACTTCGACAACCCGGCGGGCTGGCTCGGCGGGGTCAACATCGGCTCGGAGGTGGCCCGCAATCAGTCACTCGACATGAACTGGAATCCGCCGGTCTTGCGGGTGATGGCGCCGACCGTGAGCTTCCGCGGCGCATCGCGCGATGACCACACTCCCAATCTCAGCCTTCCCACCGACTCCGAACAGGTGCGGAACCTGTCGTCGAGTCAGACCCTGACCGGGGCGCTCAACGTGCCGCTCACCCTCCTCACCGGTCAGGGGCCGAGCGCCCCCGCCGACAGCGGCTCGGGATTCCTCCGCCGGTTCCAGAGCGGCTTCGGCAAGGTCGGACGACTGCGCGACATCCGGGTCAACCTTTCCACCAACAATGTCGGCGACTTCAACTACGCGACCGGCGTCCCCGGCTGGCTCTACCAGCTCGGCTTCTCCACCCGCCCGGGGCCCGGCGTCGACCTCACCGATCGCGGCCGGGAGACCCGCTCGAATAACCGCAACGCCACCTTCGGCTCCGGTTTCGACATGCCGACGGGGATCGGGATCGGCGCCACATACGCCTGGAGCCGCCGCGATCAGGAGCAGACCCTCAACACCCCGCGCACCTCGCGCACCGTCACCTGGCCGCAGCTCGACCTCGATTGGCGGTCGCTCCACACCCGGATGCCGGCTTTGGGCAAGGCGTTCAAGACCCTCAATCTCGAGTCGCGCTACACCCGCGATCTGTCGGAATCGGGGCCGATGGAGAGCCCGAGCCAAAACATCACCGAGAGGAGGGATTGGAACCCCATACTGGGAGTGAACGGCACGGTGGGAGGCGGCTGGAACATGCGCACACGTTTCAATTCGACGGGATCGGAGGATCGCGACAACGAGGCGGGGCT
>JBIOUT010000164.1:0-6107 GCA_044867365.1 Candidatus Eiseniibacteriota bacterium
TTCCGAGGCCGCGGCCTCCGCCTCCCTTGCCCTCGCGCGGCTTGAGGCGCGGCAGCAGCCCGCCGCGCACGATCTTGATCTGCGGCTCGACCAGGCTGAGCCGGCGAAGCTTCGGCCGAGAGCCGAGCAGATCTTGCCAGCGATAGTTGGTTTCGATGCGGTTGGCGGAGAGGAACGGGGTCCATCGTCCGCCGCTTTTCACCTCGAGCTCGACTCCCTGAAGTTCGAGGCGGGTGAGCGGATTTCCCTTCAGATCATGGATCCGAACCCGGGTGCTCTGGGCGTCGAGGAGGCGACCATTGATGGCGTCGGCGATCTCCTTCGCCAGCTCCTGCGTGCCGAAGGTGAAACGCATCATGGCAAAGCCGACCGTCACAGCCAACACCAGGATGGCGACGGTGCCGACTCCGATCAGGACCCGATGTGCGATCCGACGCATCGTTCTCGACTCAACCGCTCGGGGGCCCGGCGGGTAAAGGCACCCTCATCACCCAGACAGGGGAGATCGAGCGAGGGCGGCGGCCCGGGGTCAAAAGGCCTGACCGAGGCTCAGGTGCCATTCGCCATCGTGCAGCGCCTGGATCTCCCGCTCCGGCTCGCCGCGCGTCAGGCTATACCCGTAGTCGAGGCGCAAGGGTCCCACCGGAGTATGGAAGCGGATCCCCCCACCGGTGGAATAGCGCACATCTTCGATCGCAGCGTTGTGCCACCGGGGAATGAAGCGCTTGATCGCGACGTCTCGCGCTTCCTCCCAGACATTGCCGCTGTCGATAAACAGGGCGCCGCTGAACCGCCAGAACATGGGAAACCGCATCTCGACATTGGCCAACACCGTGGCCAGCCCGCGATCGGTCGAAGGCTCGCGCTGCCCCGGGGTGATCCGCTGCGGGCCGAGCGAATCCTCCGGATAGCCGCGCACGGTCGTCGCCCCGCCGGCTCGGAAGCGCTCGTTGCGCGGCACCTGCTCGATCGGCGGCCGCCCGCCGGAATCGCCGAAGGGATGAATCCAGCCGCCGCCGAGCCGCCCCGCAATCACCACCCCTTTCATCGGCCGATACCAGCTTCCCGACAAGGTGAGCTTGAGAAAGTTGGAGGTGCCGCCGAGGGCGCCGCCGGCGACCTCGCCGAGAAAGGTTGCGAGCGATCCGGTGCTCGGATCGAAGGGATTGTTTCGCTTGTCGCGCTCGACGAAGAGGGCCAACGAGCGAGTGACGAAATGCTGGCGCTCGGTGACGAGCACCGTGTCCGGACCCATCACCTGCTCGACCAGCACCCGCTGGCTGACCCAGCGGTTCTCGATCGAGCCGCGCACCCGACTCCGCAGGTGGAACCGGCGCTCGGCGGCGAATCCGACCCCCACCAGATCCTCGCGCTCGACGCCGGCCGCCGGCAGCGTCGGCTCGCGGGTCGATTCGCCGAAGAGAGAGAAGGTGCCGGAGGTGCGGGTCGAGAAGAGCCAGGGCTCGAGGAAGGAGAGCTCGGAGCGGGTCTCCTCGATCGCCGGCTGATCCTTCTTGATCAAAGCATCGACGTCGAAGGCCAATCGGTTGCGGTAGACGAGCCGGTGGGCGTTGCCGAGGATGTTGCGGTGACCGATTTCGCCGGAGAGCCGCACCTGGTTCGACGAGTTGTAGCCCACCCCTGCCAGCACCCACCCCATCTTGCGCTCGGTCACGAAGACGGTGATGTCCACGAGCTGCGGCGGCGAGGACGAATCGGCCGGGATCGGCTCGAAACGCACGTTGCGGAAGAATCCGGTCTCGAACAATCGCTCCCGACTCTCGGTCACCTTCTTGCGCTTGAGCAAGTCGCCGGACTTGAAGGTCAACTCTCGGCGGATGACGAAGTGCTTGGTCTCGTGCGCTCCCTCGATCACCACTCGGCGCACGTGAGTGGCCGGTCCCTCATGGATGATGAAGCCGACCGTCGCCGTGAGGCCCTCGCTGGCTACCGAATCCTCGACGGTGGTGTAGGGGCGGCCGTTGTCGGCATAGAGATCGATCAGGCGCTGGCGATCGAGGTCCACCCGAGTGGCGGAATAGGGCTTGCCGACCTTGGTCTCGAGCACATCGTCGAGGTCGTCCTCGCTCAGGGTTTGATTGGCGACGAAGCGGATCGCCGCCACCCGGGTGACCTCTCCTTCCTCGACCCCGATGCGGATCCGCACCTTTCGGCCGTCATCGCTCGGGCGGGCCTCGATGAGCCACACCCGCGCCTGCAGATATCCCTGGTCGCGATAGAAATCACTGAGCCGGACGATATCCTGCTGCAGGCGGTCGGCGAGGTAAGGCGTATGACGGAAAGGATGCCGCCAGGAAGGGCTGGCGCTGCGCATCAGCTTGCGGAGCTGTCCCTCCGAGAAGTGATGCTCGCCTTCGAACTTGATCGAGGCGACCTCGGGCAGGCGCTTGGGCTCGGGCGCCGCTTGGGTCGCGCCCAACATGAGGGCGATGGTGGGGCCGAGGGGGAAAAGGAGGAGGCGGGCCGAGCCCCGGGGCCAGCGGCCCTCACGGGGAGCCGGACGTCGGTTCCTGCCGCTCAAGCTCGTGCTTCGCCCGCAGCCGCTCAGCCAAGCGCAGCGAGTCGTTGACCAGCGTGAAGACGACCAGGCTGCCGAGAATGACCAGGCCCACCTTCTGGAACACGAGTTGGCTGCGCATCGAGACCTTTCTCCCGCGCAGACCTTCGATCAAGTAGATGACTCCGTGTCCGCCGTCGAGGATGGGGATGGGAAGCAGATTCATCGCCATGAGGGCGATCGAGATCCACGCGGCGCGGGTGAGAAGAACTCCCGGCGCCCTGAGCCCCGACTCGCCGGCGATCTGGGCGATGGTGATCGGGCCGGCGACCTGTCGCACCGCGTCGCGCGGCTTGGTCACCAGATCCCAGAGGCCGCGGTAGGTGAGGGCGATCATCCCCACGGTCTGACTCAGACCGGCGACGACCGACTCGCGCGGGCTCAGGGTCACGGTGATCGTCGGAAGGGTGATGCCGATGATCCCGATCCTGCGTCCGGTCTCGGGATCCTTGGAGGGGATCGGGCGCATGGTGGCGGTCAGGATCCGGCCGTTGCGCTCGAACTTGAGCCGGATGTCTTCGTCCGGGTGCGCGTTGACAAGCTCCCGCATCTTGTCCCAGGTGGAAACGGGCATGCCGTTGACTTCGAGCACGCGGTCGCCGCTCCGCAGCCCCGCTTGATAAGCGGGCATTCCGGGAGCCACCTCCCCCACCACCGGCTCGGTCCGCGGGGTGAGATCGGCGAGCACCTTGCCGGCTCGCCCTGCAGGAATGACGACTTCCGCCGAGCCGTCTCCGGCGCGCTCGACCCGCACCTTTACGGGATCATCGGAGTGGGCCTTGGCGAGCGCCTCGCCGAACTCGAACCACGCCCCGACCGGCTTCGACTCGACCTCGACCACTCGATCCCCCGGTTGGAATCCCACCGCCGACGCCTCGACCCCCACCGCCTCCACCACGTTCGGTTGAGTCGAGACCTCATAGCCTGCGATCCCGACCAGGCAGTTGGCCGTCACCCCAAAGGCGAGATTGGCGAGGGGGCCGGCGGCGACGATCGCCAGTCGCTTCAGCCAGTGCTGAGCGCGGAGTTCATCGGGCGCCGGCGGCAGCTCTTCTTCCTCCGGGCTCTCTCCCGCCATCTTGACGAAGCCGCCGAGCGGAATGGCCGCCAGGGCATAGACGGTGTCGCCGATTTTCTTCGCCAGGAGCGACGGTCCGAACCCAATCGAGAATCGCTCGACGCGCACTCCGAAGGCTTTGGCGACCAAGAAGTGTCCGGCCTCGTGCACAAAGACCAGAATGTCGAGTATGAGGAGTCCGAGGAGGACGTTCATGAGCGGTCTCCGTTCTCGAAGGCGGGCTCTGCGACGGGAAGAGCGGCGAGTCGCTTCCTGACCGTCTCCCGCGCCCAGCGATCGGCGGCGCGAATCGATTCGAGATCGGACGCCGGACCCACGTCATGCATCTCGACCACCTCGGTGAGGAGCGCCGGCAGATCGGCGAAGGCAATCCGGTCGGAGAGGAGAGCGCGGACCAGCTCCTCGTCGGCGGCATTGAGCACCGCCGGCGCCGTCCCTCCGCGGCGCGCCGCCTCCATGCCGAGCGCCAGGCCGGGGAAGCGGTCGATGTCCGGCGGCTCGAAGCTCAAGCTCCCGAGACGGCCGAGATCGAGCGGCGCCCAGGCGGCCGGCCAACGCGCCGGATAGGAGAGCGCGTACTGAATCGGAATCCGCATGTCGGGGTTGGACATCATCGCCAATAGCGAGCCGTCGGTGAGTCCGACCAGCGCATGCACGATCGACTGTGGATGGACCACCACTTCGATCCGCTCGAGAGCGAGGCCGAACAGCCACCGGGCCTCGATGACTTCGAATCCCTTGTTGAGGAGGGTCGCCGAGTCGACGGTGATCCGAGGCCCCATCGACCACGTGGGATGATTCAACACCTCGGCGAGGCGAACGTTCCGGAGCTCACCGCCGGGAGTGGTGCGGAACGGGCCCCCGGAGGCGGTGAGAATCAGCCGATCCACTTCTCCGGCGCCGGCGCGACCCAGGCACTGCAAGGCGGCATTGTGCTCGGAGTCGATGGGCAGGATCGCCGCACCGCTCCGGCGCGCCGCCTCGGTGAGGAGCTCTCCGGCGACGACCAGGCTCTCCTTGTTGGCCAGGGCGAGGGTCTTCTTCGCCTCGATCGCGGCGAGCGACGGCTCGAGCCCCGCGGCGCCGACGATCGCATTGACGACGATGTCGGCCTCGTCGAGAGCAGCGAGCTCGCGAAGCGCTTGTTCACCCCCGGGCATGCGGGCGGCGGCCGCTGCCTCGGGATCGGCGAGCGCGAGATGACGGGCTCCGGTCTCGCGCGCTTGCTCGCGCAGGAGATCGGCCCGCTTACCGGCGGCGAGCCCGATCACCTCGAGACGATCGGAAAAGCGCGCCGCCACTTCGAGGGCGCTCCGCCCCACCGAGCCGGTCGAGCCCAGGATGACCAGGCGCCGCCGGCGGCCGGATGCGCCGGGCGCTTTCGAAGTTTGGTGGTCGCGGTGTATCGCCATCGCTGGAGTCGGAGCTCAGAGCAGCTGGGCCCGTAGAACGTAATAGAGAATGGGGGCGGCGAAGAGAATCGAATCGAAGCGATCGAGCACCCCCCCGTGACCGGGGATGATCATGGCCGCCGCGGAATCCTTGCTCGCCGAGTCGCGCTTGAGCAGCGACTCGACGAGGTCGCCGAGCTGTCTGCTCGCGGCGACCAGGAGTCCGAGCTCCAAGCCTCTCCACGGGGAGAAGAGGGGGATGAAGCTCAAGCTGGCGGCGATTCCGCACAATCCTCCGACGACAAGCCCTCCGATCGCTCCCTCCACCGATTTTCGTGGGCTCACTCGAGGCAACAGCGGACGGCGCCCGAATCTCTTTCCCACCAGATACGCGCCGGTATCGCAACCCCAAGCGCAGAGAAAGAGGAAGAGCACCAACTCGCCGCCAATCCGGTAGTCGATTCCCGCCAGTCTCGGCAGCTCGCGCAAGAATACCAGATGGCTGCCCAGCCAAGCGACGTAGAGGACGCCGAACAGGGTGCCGCCGATCGCGTGCACCGCGCCGCGGTTGTCGGAACGCAGGAGCTCGATGGTCATGGTGCTCAAGAGCACCATGCTGAGCAGCAGATTGGCATGCATTCCCAGGCGGAAGTAGGCCGAGCACACGATCACCAGCCCCGCCGCCATCCCCAATCCGCGATAGGGACGCTCGCCCCGGCCGGCGAGCATGCGATAGAACTCGAGGAGCCCGAACCACACGACGGCCAGGACCAGGGCGAGATGGTAGAGCCCGCCGGCGCGCTCGACGAAGATCAGGACCGGGACGAAAACCGCGCCGGAGAGCAGCCGGAGAACGAGCGAATCTCCCATCGGCCGGGCGCGGAGGGCAGCCTCACTCCACGCGTCCAAATCTACGCTCTCGCCGGTTGAACTCCTCGATCGCCTCGACCAGGTGCTCGCCGCGAAAGTCGGGCCACAGCACCTTGGTAATGTAGATCTCGGCGTAAGCGAGCTGCCAGAGCAGGAAGTTCGAGATCCTCATTTCGCCGCTCGTGCGGAT
>JBIOUT010000165.1:0-8934 GCA_044867365.1 Candidatus Eiseniibacteriota bacterium
GCGGGCGGCGGGATGTTCTCGAGGATCAGATCGAAGAAAGGCTGCAGGTCCTTGCCCGGTAGCTCCGGATCGAGAGTGGCGGTGCCGAGGCGGGCGTCGGTGTAGACGATGGGGAAGTCGAGCTGGCCCTCACCGGCATCGAGATCGATGAAGAGCGAATAGACTTCGTCGACCACCTGGGCGATGCGGGCGTCGGGCCGATCGATCTTGTTGATCACCAGAATGACCGGCAGGCGATCGGCCAGCACCTTGCTCAGGACGAACCGGGTCTGGGGAAGCGGTCCTTCGGAGGCGTCGACCAGAAGCAACGCGCCGTCGACCATCTTGAGCGTGCGCTCGACCTCGCCGCCGAAGTCGGCGTGTCCCGGCGTGTCGACGATGTTGATCTTGGTTCCCCGATAGGTGATGGCGGTGTTCTTGGCCAGGATGGTGATGCCGCGCTCGCGCTCGAGATCGATGGAGTCCATGATCCGCTCGGCGACTTGCTGGCCCTCGCGGAAGATCCCGCTCTGCTTGAGCATGCCGTCGACAAGCGTCGTCTTGCCGTGATCGACATGCGCAACGATAGCGACGTTGCGCAAGCTCGAGGCTTCGCTAGAAAGAGCCATGGGGGAGCGAGGCGCCTCGGCCGTCAAACCGCCCTGATCGCCTCCGCCACCGGCATCCGCGCCGCACGCCGCGCCGGCCACAGCCCGCCCACGAGACCCATGAAGAGCGCGAAGGCGATCCCAGCCGCCATCACCTGGGGGGTGACGGCGATCCGGAAGGTGATCTCAGAGAAGCTGTCCCAGTTGGTGGTGCCGGTCGAACGGCCGCCGGCAATTGCCAAAGCAAGGAGAGCGCCGATCACTCCACCGCCGCCGGCGATGATCAACGATTCGACGAGAAACGAGCGCAGCACGCTCCCCGGAGTGAAGCCGAGGGCGATCAGGGTGCCGATCTCCCGAGTGCGGGCGGCGACCGCCGCGTACATGGTGTTGAGGGCGCCGAACACCGCCCCGATCGACATCACCGAGCCGATGAAGATGGCGAGCATGCGAAGAATGGCGACGAGCCCCTGCGATTGCTTGCTGTAGTAATCGGATTCCCGCTGCACCTGGACCTCGAGCTGGGGCTCCGATTCGAGGCGGTGCTTCACCGCCTCGAAGCTCCCCGGGTCGGCGAGACGCAGGGTGACCGACTGATATCCCGGGCGATCGAGCGCCGGCATGAACTGCTCGACGTCTCCCCAGATCTCGGACTCATAGGCCGACCCGCCGGCCTCGAAGATTCCCACCACCTTCCACGGCTGGCCGCCGAAGCGAATGGTGTCGTTGAGGCTCGTGTCCCTGACCCGCCGCGACAGGTTGCGGCCGACGATCACTTCACCGAGCCCGGGACGGAAGGCCCGCCCCTCGACCACCCGCACCCGCGGGCGCAGAGCGAAGGCCTGGGACGAGATGCCGCGGACATTGACATTGGTCGGCTCGTTGACTCCACTCCGCTTGGCATGATTGATCACGACGACGAGGTCGGTCGTGATGAGCGGCTCGCCGGCCGAGTCGTGAGCCACCTCGGGGAGCCCGCGGATCAGGGCCGCGTCTTCACGGGAAACGTAGCTCTGGATCTCGGCGGTGGCGCCTCCGCGCATGATGATCATGTTGTCGGGGCGGCCGGTGGCGACGAGCGCGGTGCGAAGCCCCTGCACGAAGGCGAGCATCGAGGTGAAGATGAAGACGACGAGGGCGATGCCGAGCGCCGTGAAGAGCGTCGAGATCTTGCGCACCAGGAGATGGCGAAGATTGTAGATGAGCGGCATCCGTCCTCTCCTTTACGAAAGATGGCGCAGCGCCTCGGCCTCGCGGAGCCGGGCGGCCTGGACCGCCGGCCAGAGGGCGCTCAGCCCGCCGAGCAAGACCGAGATGAGAAGGCCCTGGGCGACGGTCGTTCCCCGGACGATGAAGCTCGGAAAGAAGCCGCCCATGGTGAAATGGGTCTGCTGGAAGACGATTCGGGCGATGAGACAGCCGAGCCCGCCGCCGAGGAGGGCGATGAACATGGCCTCGATCGCCACCATCGCCACCACCGCCCCGTCGGTGAAGCCGAGGATCTTCATGATCGCGAGCTCCGAGATGCGCTCGCGGGCGGCCATCATCATCGTGTTCATCGCCACCAGGATGATGGCGACGACGACGGCGAATCCGATCAGATTCACCGCGAACTGGACGTTGCCCATCATCGAGATGAATCCGAGCTGGAAAGCCGCTTCGGTCTCGGTGCGGGTCTCGGGGGAAGCGTTGGCGAATCTGGCGTCGATCGCCTCGCTCACCTTCGGCGCCAAGGCCGCGCTCGCCGTCCTGACGATGTAGATCCCGACCGCGCCACGGCCCATGAAGTTCCGCTCGTCCAGGTAATTCCAGTGGAAGAAGAGCTGGCGCTCGTCGACCGTGTCATTGGTGCCGCCGTTGTAGATGCCGCGGATGACGAAATCCCAATTGCCGGGATAGATGGTTCCCTTGAGCGGCACCGTATCGCCGAGCTTCCATCCATATTGATTGGCGAGAGCTTCGCCGACGACACAGGAATTGCGCTCGCGCTTGAAGGTCTCGAGCTGATCTGCGGGCAAGATGTATTCCGGATAGAGGGTGAAATAGGTCTCCGGATCGACGGCGAACTGGGCAAAGAAATTCCGCTCGTCGATGTAGACGCCGCCGAACCAGTTGCCCCAGCTCACATTGGTCACTCCGTCGATGGCGGCGATCTGATCCTTGTAGGCGAGCGGCAGGGGGAAGATCAGGCTGATGGCGTTCCGCACCACCAGGCGGTTGACATCGGCGAATTCGACCGCGGCGTGGAACGAGGTGATGACGGTGCGGAGAGTGGCGAACAAGAAGAGGGCGATCATCACGCTCAGTATTGTGAGGGTGGTGCGGCGCTTGTTGCGGAAGATATTGACTCGTACGAGACCGAGGAGCTTCATCGGAGATCCCTCTCAGGCTGGGACAGCATTTCCCGTTCAGCGAACCGCGGCGGCGGCCGACTTGAGCACCCCCTTGTCCAGATACACGACCTCGTGTGCCCGTTCGGCGGCATGGGGGTCGTGAGTGACCAGGATGATCGTCTTCTGAAATTCGCGGTTCAGGCGCTCGAGAAGCGTGAGGATCTCGGCTGCCGATCGTGCATCCAGGTCGCCGGTGGGCTCGTCCGCGAGGAGGACGGTGGGATCGGCCACGATCGCCCGCGCGATGGCGACCCGTTGCTCCTGACCACCAGAGAGTTGGCGGGGGAAGTGGTGAGCCCGGTCCTCGAGCCCGACGATGCGAAGGGCGGTCATCACCCGCTCCGATCGCTCTTGCTTCGAGAGCTTGTGGAGGAGAAGCGGGAGCTCGATGTTCTGGAAGGCGGTGAGAACCGGAATGAGATTGTAGAGCTGAAAGATGAAGCCGACGTGGCGGGCGCGATAATCGGCGAGCTGGCGCCGGCTGAGGTGACCCAGGTCCTGGCCATCCACCTTCACCTCTCCCGAGGTGGCGACATCGATGCCTCCGATCAGATTGAGGATCGTCGTCTTGCCGGAGCCCGAAGGCCCCATGATGCCCAGGAACCCGCCGCGCTCGACTTTGAGGTCGATCCCCTGCAACACGGGTACCTCGAAGTCTTCGCGGTGATAAACCTTCGTCACCCGGTTGAGCTCCACGAGATCCACGCTCATCTCCCTTCAGTTCTTCTCGGTTTCTTGCAGCCGAACATCACTTCTCGCGCACTCGCACTCGCTGGCCCGGCTTGACCTGCGGGCTCTCGCCGAGCACCACCCGCTCGCCGGGACCGAGCCCGTTCAGGATCTGGACGTCGCCCCCCACCTGTGGACCGACCTCGACTCGCGCCTCCGCCACCCGATCGCCGCGCAGAATGTAAACCACCGTCTCGGCTCCTGCGCGCCGGATGGCCTCCTTCGGCACCCACACCTGGACACTTGGCGCTTCTCCGCCCTTTGCGGCGGCGGGCGCCATGAAGGAGACCCTGGCTCCCATCTCCGGCAAGACATGAGCATCCGGCTCGCTGAAGCCGATCTTCACCTGGACGGTCGCCTTCTGGCGATCGGCGGTGGGAACGATCTGCCGGACAAGGCCGGCATAGACCTTGTCCGGATAGGCGTCGAGAATGATCTGGGCCTCCATTCCGGGATTGACCCGCCGGATGTAGGTCTCGTTGACATCCACTTCGACCTCGACCGAGCCGAGATCGGCCATGGTAACGACCGGCACTCCGCCGCCGCCACTCGAGGAGCCGCCGAAGGTGGGGCCGACCACTTCCCCGAGCTCGGCGTTCTTCTCGAGCACCGTCCCCGAGAAGGGAGCGCGGATGCGCATCTTCTCGAGCTCGGCGCGAGCAACACTCATGCTCGCCCGTGCCGTCTCGAGCCGCGCCGAAGCCGAGCCGACCCGCGCCTCGGCGGCGGTGGCTTGAGTCTGGGCCGCGTCGGCCGCCGACTGCGAGGTGAGGCCGCGGGTGAGGAGCTCCGCCTGCCGGTGAGCTTCGCGCACGAGGTCGTCCCGGCGGGCCTCCTCCTCGGCGAGCGTCGCCTTGGCGGCGGCCGCTTCGGCGACGCTCTGTCGCTCCCGGGCGATGAGATCTTCATCGGCGAGACGTCCGATCACTTGCCCCTTCTCTACTCGACTGCCGACATCGACGCGCAACTCGACGAGCCGGCCGGTGACCTCCGGGGCTACCGCGGCGCGCACTCGAGCGACCACATATCCCGAGGCGGAGAGAATGGACGTCCCCCCACCTTGAGCGCCTCCTCCTCCGCTATCGGTCGCTCGCGCCAGCGCCACCTCGACCATCGGCCGCCGGAATGGCATGAGGTCGGTGGTGAAGACGAGGACAAGGGCGCCGAGGAGCACGAAGCCGGCCACCAGCGGTACCCACGGAAACCGCCTCGGCGGGCGGCGCCGGGGCGCATCCCGGTCGATGCGAAGTCGCGCCAGGTCGGCGGTCGAGTGCTCCGAGGGTGCGCGTTCGGAGAGCGGGCTTTCAGAATGCGGTTGGGGCATCACAGGAGTTTAAGGTTGCTCTCCAGTTGTCGTCGAGTGGCGATAATCGCGGATGACCTCGCCCAGGATGGCGACCGCGATCTCGGCCGGCGTCTCGGCTCCGATCGGCAGGCCGATCGGGCAGGTGACCCGCTGATCGAAGCTCGATTCGTCGGCGCCGCGCGCCACGACCCTGGCTCGCAGGTCGGTCCGCTTGAGCTTGCTGCCGATGAGCCCGATTCGTCCCGGAAAATGGACCAGGGCCTCGGCGAGGGTGTTCTCGTCCTCATGATGCGAATAGCCGAGCACGTAGAGATGGGAATAGGACGAGAGATCGCGCCCGCGGAAGAAATCGGCGGCGTGCCCGGTCACCGTCTCCGCGGCGTTTGGGAAACGCTCGCGGCTCGAGTACTCCGGTCGATCGTCGACCACGGTGTAGCGGTACTCGAGCACATCGCAGAGTCTGGTCACCGCCACGCCCACATGACCGCCGCCGAAGAGGACGAGATGAGGTCTCGGGTTCATGACCTCGATGAAGATGGATACCGAGCCGCCGCAAATGGAGTCGAGCCCACCCGGCTTTTGCCGGGCGAGCTCGAATCGATGGAGCCCACCTCCGCGCCTTCCTCCTCCCGCACCGCTTCCCGATCCCTCGGCGAGCGCCGCCCGCGCCAGGGCCTTCACCTTCTCCTCGAGCCCGGCGCCTCCCACGGTGCCAAGCTCGCGCCCGTCGGCGGTGACGATCATCCGCGCCCCGAGCTTGCCGGGCACCGAGCCCACCGCCTCGACAACCGTCGCCACCGCGAAGCGTACCCCGCGCCGCTCGAGGTCGAGGATCGCTTCGAGGATCCCCGGGTTCACGGACGGAGCGAGCGGCTTTCCGAGCCCCGGCGCGCCGCGGCCAGGTCGCCCGGGGTGTCGAGATCGCGGAGCGCGGCGTCGGTCGGACGCTCGACGAAATGAGTGCGCGCCCGCTCGCCGCGCACCACGGTGTGGAGCGGCTCATCGGGTCGTAGGGCGAGGATCGCGGCAAAGAGCGAGCGGCGCAAGAGCACCGGATGTCCCGTCCGCCCACCATGGCTCGGAAGCACGACGGTGGCTTCGGAATGTTCCCGCGCGCCGGTGGCGAGCGCAGCCACGTCGTCGGCACCGACGAGCGCATGGTCGACCGGCCAGACAAGCACCGCCGCCGCCGACTCGGGAACCGCGCCGAGCCCCACCTGCACCGAGCTCGTCTGTCCGCGCTCGGGCTCCGGATTAGTGATGATCGCCGGTGGGACCCCCGCCTTCATCCCGTCGAGGAGAGCGCGCACCCGGTCTCCTTCGTGACCAACGACGACGATCGCCGGCCCGACTCCGGCTCGAGAAGCCGTCTCGAGCACGCGAACGATCGCCGGGGTCCCGTCGAGATCGAGGAGAGCCTTGTTTCCGCCCATGCGTTTACCCTGACCGGCGGCGAGTACGATCGGAATGATGTTTCCAGGGTCATTCACCGCCGAGCGAGCTCCTGGTCAATCCCTTCGCCTCAGACCTCCTTGAAGGCACGGGCGCGGAGCGACTCGTAGCCTTCGCTCTCGCCGTCGGACTGCGAGACGGGAAGGTCGAGCTGCGACCAGCCGGGCTTGACCAATCGGCCCAAGGGATCGGTGGCGCCGCCGAATCCGCCCTGGATATTGTGCAGGTTCGTGTAGCCTGCCTGGGCCAGGAACTCACAGGCCTTCTGCGATCGACCGCCCGAACGGCAACCGACGACGAATCCAGCCTCACGGGCGAAATTCGCTTCGATGACCCGGCGGAAATCGGGATTCGGAATCCATTGCCCCAACGAATCGCGGAAGAAGATGGGGACGTTGACAGCGCCGGCGGCATGTCCGGCCTTGAACTCCTCGACCGTGCGCACGTCGAGATAGGTGTGGCCTTCCTTCATCAGATCACTGGCCTTCTGAGCATCGATTTGCTGGATCATTCACCCTCTTCCTTCTCGCACAGACAGTCTCGATGCAGATGACGGGATGCTATGAAGCGGCCGCTCGCGCGGCCACACAGGCGCGACAAGGACAATCCTGCCGCAATGTATCGAAAGCGAAGATCGAGTGATGGCGATCCTTCCAGTGCACGCCGAGCGCGTAGTTGCCCACCTGTTCGAGGAGCTCGGGCTCGGTCGCCGGCTCCGGTCCGAGGACCCGGAAGGGGCCCGCGCTCGATGGAGCAGTCGCCTCGGACCCTCCCGCTCGGCAGACGGCGCACCGGCAGCTCCGCCGGAGCGCCGGCAACGGATAGACGCTTTCATGTCCATCCGCCCAGCGGACGCGCAGGGACTGGCGTCCGATCTGGGTGATCTCGATCGGTTGGTTGGGATTCGGCGCAAATTGCGTGCTCACGGCGCCAGAATAGCACAGCAGCCCTCGTTGACGCCTCCGGTCGAGCATGCAACGCTGTCCCTTCCGACTGATGGTACACGCGTCTCCAGGAAGTGCGAGCGCTCGCCCACGAGCCGATGACTGAACGTCACCCACTCCCTTCGCCCACACTGGGTCTGTGGACGGTTTTCGCCCTCGGCCTCGCCGTCCGGCTCATCGCGATCGCCGCCGGACCGCTGTCCTTGCCGACTCGCGATGCCGCCGAGTACGAGCGGGTGGCGGAGAATGTGCTTCGCGGAGAGGGTTTTTCCTCGGCCGCTCCCGGCGACACGCTCTGGCATCCGAAGAGCTGGCGCACTCCCGGATATCCGCTCTTCATTGCCGGACATTACGCGCTGGCGGGGAAGCGGGCCGGCCCCATTCATCTCACCCAGGCGGTTCTCGATGCCGCCACCGGGGTCCTCACCGTTCTAGTCGGGCAGCGTCTCTTCGCTCCGCAGGTTGCGCTCCTCGCCGGGTTTCTCTATGCGCTCCATCCGCTGCCGGCCATTCAGGTGGCCACCCTCGGCACCGAAGCTCTTGTCGCCTTTGCGCTCACCCTCTTCGTCCTCCTTCTCTATCGAACGTACGAACGTCCCGGTGCCGGGCGCGCCGCGCTCGCCGGGTTGGTGTTCGGGATCGCCCTCCTCGTCCGCCCGACGGCTCAGCTTTTCCTGCCCGTGGCGATGCTCCTTGTCCTCGAGCCGGCCCTCTCCGGTGTCGAAGCTCGCTCCAATGCCGGGCCGGATGGCAACGGCGGCAACGCCGGCGGCGGGTTTGCCGCGGTCCGGCGTCGGCGCGTCGTTGCGGCGGCGGCGCTCGTCGTCTCAACCCTTCTCGCCGTCGCCCCCTGGGCCTATCGCAATTGGCGGGTGCATGGAGCGTTGGTTCCGCTCTCGACGCTGGGAGGAGTCGTCCTCGACGAAGGAGTGGGAGGGATCCGTGTCGGCGACTGGTGGTCGATGCCCGGGCTGCATTCGATCCCTCCCGAGGATTGGCAGGCCTGGCGCCGTCTTGGCGAGGTCGAGGGTGAGAAGTACATGCGCGAATCGGCCATCGAGGTGATTCGCCGTCGCCCGGGACTCTTTGCCTTGAGCACCGGGGCCAAGCTCGCTCGCTTCTGGCTCCAGGTGAGCGCGGGTTACGGTCGCCTCTCCTGGCGAAGCTGGGCGGTGTGCGCGCTCCAGAGCCTCACCCTGATCCTGGTGGCGATCGCCTTTCTCCGTTATCGCGGGCCCTGGGTGCGGGCGGGACGAACGCTTTGGCTTTTGATTCTCTATCACTCGGCGCTCTATTCGCTCACCGTCGCCGAGATCCGCTACGGCTATGTTCTCCTGCCCTTTGTGCTCTTGCCGGCGGCGCTCACCCTATCGAAGGCTGCGGTCACGGGGCGTGTCCTCCCTCGAGATGGCCGAGGAGGGAGCGAAGAGCCTCGATGAGCTGCTCGCCGCTCATCGTTGCTTCCTTGCCCGCGCGGCTCTCTCCGGCGACTCCCGCGGCGTGAGCCTGTCCGAAGAGCTCGA
>JBIOUT010000166.1:0-10800 GCA_044867365.1 Candidatus Eiseniibacteriota bacterium
CTTGATCATCGTCGCCATGTTCCGGGCTGTTCCCCCATCTCCGATGATGCGGGTGACGGCCGCCCAGAGAGGACTGTCAACGATTCCCTTGGCGCACCAGAGGTAGGCCACACCCTTTCCCAGGGCCAGCGCTTCGGGCGCCCAGCGGTCTTTCAAGAGCGGCTTGAGCCGTGCGTGCGCTGCAGGATCCTTGAGCACCATCACCAGGAGGTGCGACGGATCGTCGGCGACCTCCGCCAACGGGTTCCCATGAACCGCCGCCACGATCTCCTTGCCGGTGAGCACCGTCACGCGCGTGGCCACGTTGAGCTTCTTGGCGATCGCTTGCTCGATGCGCGAAGCGGGGTCTCCGCTCCTCCGCTTCGGCACCGTGAAGATGATGTTGCCGCTGTTGAGGAGCGTGCGCACGCCCTCATATCCAAGGTCCTCGACCAATGCGCGAAGATCGGCCATCGCCACCCGCTTCGCCTTGCCGACGTTGATCCCTCGAAGCAGCGCCACCCGCTTGTCGCTCACCGTGCTCATCCCATCACTTCTCAGCGCCGGCGGCGATCCCCAGCCATTCAGGAAGGCCGGCGATCGAATCGATGATCACATCCGGAGCTTGATCGGAAGAACTCGGAACGGCAGCGCCCGCCACCCCGCCGAGCTTGCCGGTGCGCACCGCCACCGCGAGACAACCGGCAGCGCGCGCGCCGCGAACGTCGCTCTCGAGATCGTCTCCCACGACCGCCACCCGCTCGATCGGCACCCCGAGCGGCCCGGCGGCTTCCTCGAAGAATTGCCGGTTCGGCTTGCCGACGAGCACCGCCTGCTGGCCGCTCGCATACTCGAGGGCGGCGACAAACGCTCCGGCATCGAGAAGAATGCCGTCGCCCGGATCCCAGTAGCGATTCTTGTGCAGGGCGACGAGCCGGGCTCCGCCGGCAAGGGCGCGGAAGGCGCTGTTGAGGCGCGCGAAGGTCCACTCCGCGCCGAGATCACCGACGATTACGAACTCGGGGTGTTCCTCGCCGAGCTCGAAGGCGGCGAACTCGGCATGTCCCGCCGCCGGAAGGAGGAGCAGGATCCGTCGGGCTCCTTGCCGGGCGAGCCAGCTCGCCGCCGCCACCGGCGGGGTGACGATCTCCTCGAGAGCGGCTTCGATGCCCTGAGCACGAAGCTTGGCGACGATCGTCGAGCGCGGATGACGCGTGGTGTTGGTGGTGAAGCGGAAGGGAATCCCTGCGGCGCGGAGCGCACCGAGCGCTCGCTCGGCTCCCGGGATCGCCTGGTCTCCCTGGAGGACCGTGCCGTCGACATCGATGAGGCAGCCGAGCGCTCGATGCGCGACCGGACCCGAGCCCTGGGGGGGGGACGAGGTCACGGGGCCGGGCGCGGCGGAGTCACGTGAATGGCCGCGCTTACCGGGTGAGCACGAGCCGCTGGCTCGCCGTCTCTTTGCCCGCGGTCACCCGGCAGAAGTAAACCCCCGCCGCCAACCCGAGGCGGCCGGAATGGATGGCGACCCCGTTGTCTCCGGCCGGTCGCTCGCCGTCGAGCAACGTCGCCACATGACGTCCGGCGGCGTCGATCAGATCCGCCCGTACCGGCGCCCGCTCGCCCAATTGGAAGCGGACGAGAGTCGACACGGTGAATGGATTCGGAGCGCTTCCGAGCAACCGCAGGCGATTGCCCGGCGGGACGGACCCGTCAGCCACCGAGGTCGTGGGCTCGAGGAGATCGCGCTCGAACACCCCTCCGCCGTGAGTGACGGCGCGGAGGCGGCGATTGGCGGTGACGACCGAGAGATCCATGACGATCGAGGCGTCCGGCATCCCCGTCCTGTACTCCTGCCATGAGCCCCCGCCATCGGTCGAGACATAGACTCCGAGGTCGTTGCCGAAGTAGAGACGCTCGGTGTGGTCGGGATCGATGGCGATGGCCGACGAGGGGAGATCGGGGAGAGTGCCGCTCAGGTCGGTCCACGAGCCGCCGCGGTCGGTGGTGCGGAAGAGGTGACCGGTGCCGAAGCCCGACATGACGACGTAAGCAATCGAGTCATTGGTGGGATCCACCGCCAGATCCACCGGATAGCGATCGGGCAGGATTCCGGTCACGTTGGTCCACGACGTGCCGCCGTTGGTGGTGACGAAGACGTTGGCTCGGGTGTTGACCGGAGCGGTGGTGGCGTAGACCACGTTGGTCGATGAGCTCGAGATGGCCAAAGCGAGCAGCGGGTTCGAGTCGAGCATCAGATTGGAGTTGGTGACCGACCAGGTCGCCGCTCCATTGGTCGAGCGGTAAACCTTCGAGGTGCCCGCGTACATGATGCTCGGGTTGGCCGGAGAGAGCAGGTAAGGAGCGACGAAGGCCGCGGTCTCGCTCCCGATCCCGCTTGTCGCCTGGCTGAAATTCGCTCCCCCGTTCACCGATCGCTGGATGTTCAGGTACTGACTCTCGCCATACAGGGTGGTGGTCACGGTGGGATGGATGGCGCACCAAGCGCCGTCCCCGCCGATCACCCGCCTCCACGCCACAGTCCCTTCATAGATGGCGGTGGCATTGTCCTGCATGCCGCCGATCGCGAGGTTGGGGTCGGGGACCGAGCTGGTGAAACCGTTGTAAAACTGAGTGGTTTGATAGCCGCCATTGAGGCCGCCGAAGGTCTGCCCTCCGTCGAGGCTGCGGAACACGCCGCCGTCGGTTGCGAAGTAGAGGAGGCTCGGAGCCAGGGGATCGTGGATCACCGCATGGTGATCGGCATGGGCGTAATTCGGCGGGCCCTCGGGTCCCCCCGGCGGCGGAGTGCCGAAGAACCAGGCGCTCCAGTTCGAGACTCGAACGAGATTGCGTCCTCCCTGGGTCGATCGCCAAATGTCGACTCCGCCCACCAGCACCTGAGTGGAGTCGGTCGGGTTCACATGCACCCAATGCGAGTAGAAGCCCTGGACGCCGGTGTAGTTGGTGCTCGACAGCTGCACCCACGAGGTGCCGTGATTGACCGAATAGAAGAGACCGAGTCCGCTCTCGGCTTGGCCGATGCTGGCGTAGATGACGTTCGGGCTCAGATCATAAATATCGAGCCATGCCTTCCCTCCCCAGGTAGCGGGGAGCCCGGTCGTGAGCTGGGTCCAGTTGGCGCCGCTGTCGGTCGAGCGATAGATCCCGGTGCCCGGGCTTCCGAGATCGCCGCAAGCCACATACACCCGGTTGGGCTCGTTGGGATTGATGACCACATGCATGGCCATGAGCACATTGTGAACCAGGTTCCACGAGACACCGCCATCGGTCGTCTTGTAGGTGCCCTCGGTGGTGCCCGCGTACACGATGTTGGGATCGGTGGGATGCATGGCAAGGGACGCGACCCCACGTTTCTGGTTCTGGGACCAATCGAGAGTCTTGGTCCAGCTGGCACCGCCATCGGTCGATTTGAGGATGCCGATCCCGTAGCTGCCGCGGGTCAAGCGCACCGCGAGGCCGCCCTGCGAGTTCTGGTAGCCGTAGACTTCACCTGTTCCGATATAAATGAGGTTCGAGTCGTTGGGAGCGATGACGATCGAGCTCACGGCGTTCACTGGATAGCCGGTTGGCACGCGATCCCACGCATCCGGCCCCACGCCGCCGGTGAAGCTCCGCCAGAGGCCGCCGGAGGCCGCTCCCGCCCAGAGAGTGATCGTATTCTGCGGATTCTGCGCAATCGCGAGAGTTCGTCCGCCGATGTTGTGCGGCCCGATGGGCGCCCAGACGTTTCCGTCCATGTCATCGGCTGCGCCCCGCAATGCGGCCCGCGAATACTCGAAGGCTGCCGCTTGCCCCACATCGGGAATCACCCGCTTGGGATAGGCGCGCTGCGCCGCCCAGAAGTCGAGGGCCGCCATCGCCCCGCTCGGGCGCCCGTTCCCACCCTCTTCTTCCGCTTCGCTTCGCGATAGGTCGCGAGCGCGCAGAGCGGTAAGGGTGATCGCCACCGCCGGCACGAGCACCACCAAGAAGATGGTCAGGAGGGCGCGAGTGGTGGGGCGGCGGCGGCGTGGGGACGGGGGCAGGGCATCACCGGGCGGTCGGGGGACGGGCATGGTCCTTCTCCTGGGTAGTCTTGAAGATGGAGGACTGATGAAAGGCCGCGCCCCCTGGCCGGGTCACCGGCGCCAGCCCGCCATTACTTTTATTTTACTCGATCACTCCCCGGGAGGCGACTGGCCGGGAGGCGACTGGCCGGACACCCCTCGGCCGTGCTATAGTTTCGTAGCTTAGCCGGGTCCACCGCCTATTGGCACCTCGTCTGTGCAACATCTGAGGAGGAGAGCCTGACCATGAAGTCAGTGCTTTTATTTCTAGTCGGAGTTCTCATCGCTCTTCCCGCCCTCGGCGCGGATTGCACCGTCAACCAGGGGGCAGCTGTCAACTCCAGCATCGGGATCGCCGGCAGCGCCGGAGCGCAGGGCGCTTGTACGCCCGGTAATCCTGGGGATCCTGGCAACTTGATCGGCTTCGCCTTCAAGTTGACCGCTTGCCAAGCGGCTTTCGTCGAGAATACCCAGGTTCACTTTCAAACCGGCCAGGCCGGCGACCAGTACCACCTCTATCTGTGGCGTAATCTGGGTGGGATTCCCAACGATGCCTGTGGACTGGAGTGCGGGGTGGCTGCCGGCAATCCCCTGACGATCGCCAGTGCTCCCCCCACGGTCGAGACCTTCCTGTGGAGCGGTCAGGCCTGCCCCTGCGAGCTCGCCAACGGCGAGACATTCTATGTCGGCGTCGTGTATGCCACCGTGACCAGCCCGGCCGATTGGGCCATCGGGCGCAATAACGTCCCGGTGGGTGCCGGAAACGGTTTCTGGAACACGACGGGAAACCATGGCGCCTGGGTCGAGTTGAGCACTGTCGGATTCGCCAATCGATTCGGTGTCCAGGCGGTCATCGGTCCCGATTGCGGCCAGGTTCCCGTCGATGAGACGACCTGGGGGATCATCAAGAACATCTATCGGTAGACCCGCTCGGCCCGTTCGCCGATGCAGCGTATCTATCTCGATCACGCCTCCACCACTCCCCTCGACGCGCGGATAGCCGACCGAATGCGCCCCTTCCTGGGCGAGCGCTTCGGCAATCCTTCGTCGAGCCACCTCTTCGGCGAAGAGGCAAGCTCCGCCGTCGATGCGGCGCGGCGCCAGGTGGCGGCTCTCATCGGCGCCTCTCCCGAAGAGATCGTCTTCACCGGCTCGGGCAGTGAAGCCGACAACCTGGCGATCAAGGGCACCGCCTTCCTCCATCGGCTCCAGGATGTGCACTTCGTGACCACCGCGATCGAGCACGATGCGGTGCTCAAGGCGGCGCGGAGCCTCCAACGATTGGGAGCCGAGGTCACCGTCGTTCCGGTGGATTCGAATGGCCAGGTCGATCCGGAGGCGGTGCGCCAGGCCCTCCGTCCCCACACCCGACTCATCTCGGTCATGCATGCCAACAACGAAGTGGGCGCCTTGCAGCCGATCGCCGCCATCGGCCGTATCGCGCGCGAGGCGGGAGTGCCCTTTCATGTCGATGCGGTACAGACAGCCGGCATCGAGCCCGTCGACGTCGATGCGCTCGGGATCGACCTCTTGAGCCTCTCCGCGCACAAGTTTTACGGACCGCAAGGGGTGGGCGCTCTTTATGTGCGCCGGGACGTTCGTCTGGCCCCGCTCATCGACGGCGGCCCGCAAGAAAACGGGTTGCGTGCCGGCACGCTGAATGTCGCGGGCATCGTCGGCCTCGGCGAGGCGGCGCGACTCGCCGCCGGCGAGCGTGACGACCGTCGTCTTCATGCAAGCGCGGTGCGCAACGCCCTGGCCGAACGGTTGCGAACCCTCCTTCCGGCGGCGGTGCGGTCCGGGAATCCCGCACAGTGCCTTCCGGGCCATCTTCACCTGCGCACCCGGATGGGTTCCTCGGCGCCACTCCTTGCCTTTCTGAGCGAACGCGGGATCGCTGCTTCGAGCGGCTCCGCCTGCACCGCCACCATCGCCAAGCCCTCGCATGTGCTCACTGCGATGGGGATCGAGACGGAGGAAGCGCTCTCCGCTCTGCGGCTCACGACCGGAAGGGCGGTAACCCTCGACGATGTCGATCGAGCGGTGGCGGCGATCGGCGACTACGTGCGGCAAGCGGCTCCGGCTCCCGCCGGGGCGGCGCCGCGCAACTGAGAGCGCGCGGCGCAACAATCGACGCGCCCGCGCGCGCCACGGATTAGGAGAGGCGGAGGGCGCCGGCGAGGCCGTGACAGGTCGAGACAGTGGCGATGACCGAGAAGGGTGCGCCGCCTCGCGCCACCGCTCGTTTGAGCTTGAGCGTCTCCTGGGCCAGGTGAGCGATCGGAATCGTGCCCACCCCGAAGCCCTCGTGCAAGCACTGGAGGATGTGGAAGCTTCTCACCTCCTTCCCCCGTCCAAGCGCGTAGTTGGCGACCGCGGTCGCCATGTCCCAATCGAGCGGCTGTCGAAGCGCCGGGCAGTTGGGCGGCTCGATGCAATTGACCGGACAAACCCAGGTGGCGAACGAGAGGGCGTAGCTGCCGTTCGAGAGATCGCGAACAAAGGGCGTGCCGATCGCGCCGAAGAGACCGCGAGCCTCGTCCGCGGTCGCTCGCCGCGCTTGAGGAGCGGCGATTCGGCCCATCGCTTCGAGAAGGATATGCGACGCCCACGGGGAGGGCACCAGGCGATCCACGATCCCCAAGCCGGCGGCCGCCCGCTCGACCGCTGCCGGCAGGATGGAGGTCAGATGATCCCCCCAATCGGCGATCACCACCTCGACTCGTGGATCGAATACCTCGCGCGCCACCCGACACCTTGGATCGCGGTCCACGACCATCACCCGCTCCACCGGACCGCCGGCGCGGTCGGCGTAACGCAGGAGCTGCCGGACATAGAAGCTCCCGAAACAGCCGCCGCCGATCACGGTGTAGACGGCGGGCGAGGCGGGCGCGCGAGAAGCTCCCTCGCGCCCGGCGGCCGGTAGGCGAAGGGTCACCGGTAGGCGAAGGTTGACCGGCGGAAGCGGGGCACTCGGTAGACGAGAGGCTACCGAAGTTGGATCGGGTGCTCGTCCCGCGCTCATCGCTCTTCGAGTGCCTGCTCGATTTCGCTTCGCACCTCCGGATCGGTCTCGGTCGTGAAGCGTCGCTCGAGCTTCTTCCGATCGCGATGCTCACCGAGTTGGCCGAGCCCCCATGCCGCGTGACCGCGCACCAGCGGCTCGGGGTGCTCGACTCCGGCGGCGAGCGCCGGGCGCGCCTCGGGTTGGCGCCAGTTGCCGAGCGCCACCATGACATTGCGCAGGAACCCGGCCCATCCCGGACGGCGGATGGTGGTCCCCCGGAATCGCTCGCCGAAGGCGGACCGGTCGAGGCGCGCCAGATCGCCGAGCGAAGGGGCGGCGTTTTCCGGTCGCGGGGCATAGTGAGGGTCGGAGGCAGGAGTGGCGAACTTGTTCCAGGGGCAGACGTCCTGGCAGATATCGCAGCCAAAGATCCACTCGCCCATCGGCGATCGGAGGTCGCGCTCGATGGATCCCCGATGCTCGATGGTGAGGTACGAGATGCAGCGGCGAGAATCGACGACCGCCGGCGAGATGATGGCATCGGTCGGACAGGCATCGATGCAGCGAGTGCAGGTGCCGCAGAAGTCGGTGGCCGGCGGGTCGGGCTCGATCTCGGCATCGAGAAGAAGCTCGCCGAGAAACAACCATGAGCCTGCTTCGCGGGTGATCACATTCGAATGCTTGCCGACCCAGCCGACTCCGGCCGAATGCGCCCACGCCTTCTCGAGCACCGGTCCCGTGTCGACATAGGCCCGCGCTCCAAGCCGCGGATGATCGCGGCGGAGGCGTTCGACGAGCGCCGTGAGTTGCCGCTTCACTCCCAGGTGATAGTCGCCGCCCCAGGCGTAGCGGGAGATTCGACCGGTCCCCGGGGCCCCGCCTGTGGGGTGGGGATGAAAGTAGTTGACCGCCGCAGAGACGACGGTGCGCGATCCCTCGGCCGCGCGTCTTGGATCGCGCCGCCGCTCGGGATCGCGCGCCATCCAGGCCATGGTGCCGTGATAGGAGCGGTCGAGCCAGGCCCCGAGTCCGGCTTGCGGGCCGAGATCTCGCGCCGCGGCGAAACCCAAGCGGAAAATGCCCAGGCTTCGCGCCGCCGCCCTGATCGTGTCCTTGAGTTTGGTCATATCGTCATTTTTCTCGCTTCCATCATAGCGTATGGGGTACAGGCGGCCTGCGGGTCCGGCGATGCGTCCCCTTGGCGGATGATTTATTCTCTTTCTCCATGATCGTCCTTGGCATCGAGACATCGTGCGACGACACCTCGGCGGCGGTCGTCACCGACGAGTTCGCCATTCTGTCCAACGTCGTCGCCACCCAGGAGGGGCACGCGGCATTCGGGGGCGTCGTCCCCGAGCTGGCTTCACGCGCTCACACCCAGCTCCTGGTTCCGGTCATTCGGCGGGCGCTCGAGAGATCGGGACGCACCCTCGAGTCGCTCGACGGCATCGCGGTGACCCATGGCCCCGGACTCCTCGGCTCGCTCCTGGTCGGGGTGAGCCTGGCCAAGGCGCTCGCCTACGGCGCCAAGCTGCCGCTGGTGGGAGTGAATCATCTGGAAGGACACCTCTGGTCGGGTCTCCACCAACATCCTCATTTGCTTTCGCAGTCTTTCCTGGCCCTCATTGTCTCCGGCGGCCATTCGGAGATCGTATTCGTGCGAGGCTTCGGTGATTACGAGCATCTCGGAGGAACTCAGGACGACGCGGCGGGCGAGGCCTACGACAAGGTGGCGAAGCTCCTCGGTCTCGGCTACCCGGGGGGTCCCGAAGTCGAGCGCCTGGCGCGCGAGGCGAATGGAAGCGGCAACGGACTTCAATTCCCGGTGGCCTCGACCGACGGCCGCTACGACCTGAGCTTCTCCGGATTGAAGACTGCGGTGCGCTATCACCTGGAGAAGCATCCGCCGCGCAGCCGCGGAGAGCGGGCCGAGGTGGCGAATGCTTTCCAGGAAGCGCTCACTGCGGCTCTCGAGATCCGGCTCGTCGCCGCGCTCGACGCTCATCCAGTCGAGCACGTCGTGCTCTGCGGCGGAGTAGCTCGCAACCAGCGGTTGCGCGAGCGGCTTGGTCAGGCTCTCATGCGCCGCCGGGTGGAGCTGATCGTGCCTCCCGGGGAGCTCTGCACCGACAACGGAGCGATGATCGGCTTCGTCGGGGCGCTTCTCCTCAAGCGCGGCCGGCGGGCCACCCTCACCCTCGGCGCGGCGGCGAGCCTCGACGAGGTGGGCTGGTCGATGGGATCCGCAGGCGGCTAGCGCCGCCAAGGGCCAGCGTCGCCGGCGGCTGGCGAGCTCGCCTGCGGGCGATCGCCGCATGCGGCGGTTTGCATCTTCGCTCGCACTCTGCACGCCCTCCGCCGCGCCACCCCTGCCGCATCCCTCGCCAACGCCCCCAAGCCGTTGCCGCCGCTCGGGCTAGGCGCCCCCCACCCCTTTCCTATTGGCATGCTTGTTGCCCCGCCCTACGGGAGCTAGACCCAGGTCATACCTTCCGGAAGGAGCGAGGTGGATGAACCGGATCGCGCGAGCCCGACTGGATGAGCTGGCCGATGACCGGCGGGAAATCCTGGTGGTCGACGACGAGGAGATCGCTCGCGTTCGCTTGCGCCGCGCCCTCGAGGAGCAAGGCTTCCGCGTGCGGGTGGCGGAGAGCGGCGAACGTGCCCTCGACGAGATACAGGTGAGGGCGCCGGATCTGGTCGTCCTCGATCGGCGTATGGGAGCCGGCCTGGACGGCAACGATGTGTGTCGAGCGATCAAGAGCTCGCCGCGCACTTCTTCGATTCCAGTGATCATGCTGACCGCCGTCGACGGAGTCGACGAGAAAGTCGAGGCGCTGCGCAGCGGCGCCAATGACTATGTCACCAAGCGCCAGGATCTCGACGTGGTGCCGGAAGTCGTGGTTCGGGTGAAGAACCAACTCGATTTCCGGGACATCCATCGCGATTCCAGCCCCCTGACCCAGCTCCCTGGAAATGCGCAGATCGAGCGCGAGCTGCGGCGGCGAGTGGCCGGTGGGATCGGATTCACCTACCTCTACGCCGACATCGACGGCTTCAAGGAATTCAACGATCTCTACGGACATCAGCGAGGAGACGAATGCATCCTCGCCACCGCCGAGTTACTGAGGGAGTGCCTGGAGAAGTATGGCCAGTCGACCGATTTCATCGGTCACGTCGGCGGCGATGACTTTGTCATCCTCTGCGCCCAGGAGCGTGCGGAAGCGATCGCCGATGCGATCGTTCGCGGGTTCGATGCGATGATCGTGGACCAACTCGATGCAGGCGAGCGCGAGCGCGGCTATATCGAGGTCCAAGGTCGCACCGGCAGGGTCGAGCGCCATCGCTTGACCAGCTTGACCATAGCGGCGGTGAACACCGAAGAGGGAAGTCTCAAACATCCCGGTGAAGTGAGCGCGAGAGCAGCCGAGATCAAGCGCAACTCCAAGGCCCGAGCCCGGCGGGGCGAGCGAGGGCCGGGGAGTCATGTGGCCTGGGAGCGGCGTGCTCTGTCTTGAACCGACAAGCCAAAGGCTGAGCTCGAGTCGGAGTGGGGCCTAAGGAGGTTTGGCCATGGCGAAGGGCAGGATCCTCGTCGTCGACGACGAGGTCTACATCGTCCACATTCTGGAGTTCAGCCTCCGGATGGAAGGCTATGAGGTGGTGACCGCGCTTGACGGAGAGCAGGCGCTCGAGAAGGTCAAGACCGAGAGGCCCGACCTGATCGTCCTCGACATCATGATG
>JBIOUT010000167.1:0-6847 GCA_044867365.1 Candidatus Eiseniibacteriota bacterium
GCGACATCGACGACCGTAAAGCCACGACCGGATCAGCCAATCGCGCCGCCCTCGCTCATTCCCAGGCGCGGGCCGCGGCGGATCGGGCTGGCGCCATCGCCGGCTCCGCCGGCGGCGAAGCGGGCCGGGAAGACATCGAGCAGACGGCGCAGGGCGCAGGCGGCCACACGGCGAACGCCCCGCTTGCTCGTGACGCCGTCGTCGTCGGCGATCTCGCTCGGGTCGATGGCGGCGGTGGCGACGCCGGCAATGGACAAGGAGAGACCAACAGCGACCGCACGACCGAGTCCCTGATGGCGGTCGTCCATCGCTACTCCGGAGGGATCAAGTACTGCTACGACCAGGTCCTCTCGGCGCGCCCCGCGACTCGCGGGCGACTTGTCCTCCTCATCACCGTTGCCGGGAGCGGAGGGGTGACGCGAGCTCAGATCGCCGCCGACACGGTCAAGGATGACGAGCTCGAGGGGTGCGTGCTCGGCCAGGTGCGAGGCTGGAAGTTCCCGCGGACGAGCTCGTCCGCATCGGTGAGCTTCCGCTGCCCCCTCGTCTTCACCCCGCCCGAATGATGAGGATCCCCGGCGCTTCCAATGAGCGGACCCGGCGCCTCTAATCCGCGGGCGGCGTAGAGGTCTCGATGATGAATCCCGAGGTCGTATGCACTTTGCCGGCCGAGTCGACGATGAGCGCCTCCACATCGGGCAGCCGCTCGGCCAGCGCCAGACCGCGCTCCGGACCCATGACAAAGATGCCGGTATCGAGGGCGTCGGCGATTCCCGTATCTCGACTCACCACGGTGACGCTCCGGCATCCCGTTGCCGGCCATCCCGTCGCCGGATCAATGATGTGATGATAGCGGCGGCCGTCGAGATCGAAGTATCGCTCGTAGTCGCCGCACGTGGAGATCGAGAGATCGGTCACCGGCACCCAGGCGATCATCCGCGCATCATCGCGCGGATGGCGGATTCCGACTCGCCAGGCTCGCCCTTCGATGCGGCCGTCCACCCGCAGATCTCCGCTCACGTCGATGAGAAAGTTGCGAAACCCGCGGGCGCGTAAGAGCTCGGCGACCCGATCGGCGATGAACCCCTGAGCGATTCCGCCGAGACCGATGGCCATGCCCTTCTCAGGGAGTCGCACCGTGCTCTGCCGGGGATCCACCTCGATTCGCCGATAGTCGACCAGGCGGCGCGCGGCGGCGATCGCCTCCGGGGCAGGCAACCGCGGCGGCCGCCGCTTCAGATCCCAGACTCGCCCCAGAGGAAGGAACGAGATGTCGAACGCTCCCCCGGTGAGCCTTCCAATCTCGATCGACTTGAGAATGATGGCCAGGGTCTCGGGGCTGACCTTCACTTGGCTCGAGCCGGCAGCGGCGTTCACCCGCGAGATCTCGCTATCCGGCTCCCATTCGGAAAGGATGGCGACCAGCCGATCCACCTCGGCATAGGCGGCATCGATGGTCGCCCTGGCCTCAGCCTCGCCGCGGGCTGGCGCGTCGACCTGAATCGACATCGGTGCGGCCATCTTCGAGCGATCATCGCGGATCAAGATCGCCGAGACGGGAGCGGCGGCTCCGATCAGAGCCGCGGCGATCACCAGAGCCGCGGCGATCACCAGAGCCGCTGGGATCACCGGAGCCGCTGGGATCACCGGAGCCGCTGGGATCACCGGACCCGCGACAATCACCCGAAGCGCGGAATCTCTTACATGCATCGCTCCCCTCCGTATCGCTCTGCTTCGCCAATCGGCATCGGCCCGCCCGGGCTTGACCCTTCCCAGGGATCTCGCCGGGCGATGCTCACGGCTCTGGCATGGACCATGCTTAGACCCCTTCGGGGAGCATGGAAGCGCCTGCGTCGACGGGGTCTCACGCTTCTCGGCGGGTGCGCGGGAGGACAGGACGATGGGACGGTGTCAGACGTGTGACAACGAATATGACAAGAGCTTCGACGTCGTCGCCGCCGGGGCGACATTTACCTTTGACTGCTTCGAATGCGCCATTTACGCTCTCGCCCCGGAATGCGCACACTGCGGTTGCAAGATCATCGGTCACGGGATAGAGGCGCCAGGCGCTTACTACTGCTGTGCCAACTGCGCTAAGCAAGAAGGGGTGGTCGGGGTTAGTGACCGTGCCTGAACCTAGGTCGCCAGGACATACATCCGGTTTGGATCCAAGTGATGGTCACGTGGTCCTTCCGGGATGTTCCAATCCTTCAATCAGGAGGAGGCATTCCCCGCAGACTGAGTTGATGAGTCCTCCGTGGGTGGACGATTGTCGGTGAGCTTCGCCACCTCGACACCGAGGTCGTGCGGCGGGCAGGTGCCCTTGTGATGCAGGAGGGATCCATGAACTTGAAACTCAGGCTCGTTTCCCTTGGGGTGATTGCAGCGATCTCGCTCGCCGCCTATCCGGAGGCCGGCAGAGCCGAGGTGGAAGGTCTCCACATCAATGTCACTCCCTACGTCGGTTTTCCGGACATCGCCACCCATGTCAATCTGAAACAGAAGCCGGTCTACGGCGCCCGCGTCGGCCTCATGCTCGACGAGTATTTCGGCGTCGAGGGCACGTACGGGGCGATCATGTCCAAGACGGTGGAGGGCAGCGACCCCTGGCCGGTCGTGCCGGTGACCCCGTCCATCGACATGGATCTGCAGCACCTCGGCGCCGATGTGCTCTTCAATTTTATCCCCGATTTCCGCATCAATCCTTATGCGCTCGGGGGCTGGCAACAGGTGACCTTCAAGCCCGGCACCGGGCCCGACCGGGAGTACAACGGTTGGGAAGCGGGAGGAGGGCTCAAGCTCTTCCTCACCCCCTGGATCGCCATCCGAGCCGAGGCGCGCGACGTCTTCTGGCACTATGACTATCCCGACGCGCATACCCACCCGGCGGATGACTACAACCACAATTGGTTCTACACCGGCGGCCTCCAGTTCTCGTTGGGCGGATCGGCCGAGATCGAGGACGCCGACCACGATGGGGTCAAGGACTCGAAGGACACCTGTCCGGAAACCCCCATCGGCGCCCGCGTCGACACGAACGGCTGTCCGATGGACACCGACAGTGACGGCGTTGCCGACGGCATCGACCAGTGCGCCAATACTCCAACCGGGGCGACCGTAGATGCGCAGGGTTGTCCGCAAGACGCCGACCACGACGGCGTCCCCGACGGTATCGATCAGTGCGCCGAAACCCCTGCCGGCACTCTCGTCGACGCGAAGGGATGTGCGCTCGACGCCGATCATGATGGAGTCGGAGACGGCATCGACCAGTGCGCCAATACCCCAACCGGGGTCATGGTCGACGCCAACGGCTGCCCGATGGACTCGGACAAGGATGGGGTCCCTGACGGACCCGACCAGTGTCCGAACACGCCGGAAGGCGCCAAGGTCGACAAGGACGGCTGCCCGATCGAGATCTCGGAGAAGGAAGTCGAGATGCTCGATACCGGGAAGATCATCGTCCGGAACATTTACTTCGACACTGCCAAGGCGGACATCAAGCCCGAATCCGAGGGCGTTCTCCGCGAGGTGGGCGACATCTTCATCCAGTGGCCCCAGCTGGTCATCGAGATCGGCGGCCACGCCGACGCCCGCGGCAGCGACGAGTACAATCTCGACCTCTCGCAGAGGCGGGCCGAATCGGTGCGGAACTGGCTCCTCCAGCACTACCCGCAGCTCGACGGCAGTTAGTTCCTGGCCAAGGGATACGGGGAGCGCCAGCCGGTGGCGAGTAACAAGACCGCCAAGGGAATGGCGCAGAACCGGCGCGTCGAGTTCAAGGTGCTCAATCCGGAGGAGCTGACCAAGATCAAGGAGCGCCGCCGGCTACTCAAGAAGGAAGAGTAGTCGGGCGGGCGGGCTCGCCCTCGGGCAGAGCCCACCGCCGCTCGCAGATACAAGAAGGGAGGGGGCGAAAGCCCTCTCCCTTCTTCGTTCGAAGCGCTCTCGCCTCGTCATTACATATGAAGCTCGGCGCGGGTGCTCAATAGCCGAACCAGGTCGCTCCTCGAGATTAGGCCGTCGACATGCCCGTTCGAGACCACCGGCAGTTGATTGATGTCCTCGCGTCCCATCTTCTCGAGGGCGTCAAGGACCAGGGTTTCCGGAGTCACCGTCTTCAGAGTCTCGATCGGTCGCATCGCCTGCTCGAGAGTCGTCGTCGGCCAATCTCCCCGCTCGATGCCGGCGATTTCGCTCGGGGTAATGATCCCTCGGGCGGCGCCGTTCTCAGTCACCAGGAAACAGCGCCTGCCGGTGCGCAGGAGCTCCGCATCCACCAGATCCTGGACGCTCCGGTGACCGTCCACAAGGACGCACTCGTGGTCCATGACCTCCCCGACACGGATGCCTCGCAAGTGCTCGAGCATCACCACCCGAGCGTAGCTCGCCCGAGCGGCATCGAGCAGGAACCAGCCGATGAAGGCGATCCACAAGCCACTGAAGCCGGAGCCGCCGAAGAAGCGCACTAGCCCGAGCACGATGAAGCCCATCGCCGCCACTTGTCCCACTCGAGCGGCCGCCCGGGTCGACCGGTCCGGATCTCCGGTCGCCCACCAGATCGCCGCTCGCAGGATGCGGCCGCCATCGAGCGGGAAGCCGGGAATCATGTTGAAAAGTGCGAGGGTGATATTGATGTAGCCGAGCCATACGAGCATCCCGAGGATCGGGGTCGCGGGCTGCGACTGTGGCGCCCAACCGAGCGCCAGGGCGGCGAGCAGACATGCCGCGCCAATGACGGCGCTCGCGATCGGACCGGCGATTCCCATCCAGAACTCGCTTCGGGCGTCTCCAGCTTCCTTCTCCACCTGCGTCACCCCGCCGAGGGCGAAGAGGGTGATCGAACGAACCGGGAGCCGGCGAGCCTTGGCGACGAGCGCATGAGATAGCTCGTGCGCGAGCAGAGCGGCGAAGAAAAGGAGTCCGGTGGCGATTGCGGTCATCCAGATCACCGCTCGGCTCCATTCGGGATTGATCGTCTGGAAGTGACCGGCGAGCGAGAAGACGATAAGGAGAGCGATCACAAACCAGCTCAGGTGAAGGCCGATCTCGATTCCGAAAATTCGGCCCAGTCGGATCTGAGGTGTCATCGCCCCTCTTTCCGCTCGACGTCATGCTCGTCACTATCGCTCATCGCTCATTGTTGCAAGTTGTAGCAACCGCCGTGCCACGTATTTTTGTTGACCAGCTTGTTTCATCCTCCTCGGGCGCCGAAAGCAGCTTCTTGACTCGCGTGTAACAATTTCAATAGAGGAGAATCGTTTGCTCCTGGGACGCGCATTCCGGGTCGTTCACGATCGATGAGGACCAGTCGAAGTGGGGCCATGAGCCCGTCACCGGCACTCGGCCGCCGGCTTTACACGCCGGTCGGATCTTGATCTAATGGCGTGCCCTTCCTGCCCCGGGGGTCGATATTGGCGGCATCCCTCCGCAGGCGACAGGGTGGTCCCCGACCGGGGATCACGAGAAAAGCGAGGCTCGTCATGCCCAAGGCGCTCTTGGTCTATCCGAAGAACCCGCCCACGTTCTGGAGCTATGACGAAAGCCTGAAGCTCCTCGGCCGCAAATGCCTGTTCCCGCCACTGGGCCTGCTCACCGTCGCCGGGCTCCTCCCCGACCACTACGAGCTCCGTTTGATCGACATGAATGTCCAGGCGCTCACCGATGAGGACATCCGCTGGGCGGATGTCATCCTCACCTCATCGATGATCATCCATTGGCCTTCCCTCGAGGAGGTCATCGCGCGCGCCAACGCGCTGGGCACTCCGATCATGAACGGCGGTCCGTTGCCGATGCAGTATCACGAGAACATCGCCGGAGACGGGGTCTTCTATCTTGGTGAGGCGGAGAACGGCTTCATCGACGTGGTCGAGGAGTTGATCGCGCACCCGGCCGGCGGCCGGCAGATCATCGATCGCCGGGGTAAGTTCAAAAGCCTGGAAAGCACTCCGATTCCGCGCTGGGATCTCATCGATCCCAACGATTACGCCACTTTGATGATCCAGGTAACCCGCGGATGCCCGGAGAGCTGTACGTTCTGCAATATTCCCTCCCTCTACGGCAAGACGACTCGGGTTCGCGCGGACACCCGGACTACCCGAGAGCTCGACGCGCTCTACGCCACCGGCTGGAGTGGCATGGTCATGCTCGTCGACGACAATTTTGTCGGTAACCGAGTGGCCATCCGCACCATCGTCGAGGAAGAGATTGCTCCCTGGCAGAAGGAACGCGGCTATCCTTTCCAGCTTTATACCCAGGCGAGCATTCGCTTAACCGAAGACGCCGCGCTCATGGAAGCCATGCGCGAGGCAGGGTTCGAGAGCGTGTTCATCGGCATCGAATCGCCGTCGGCTGACAGTCTCAAGTTCATGGGCGCCCAGAAGAACCTGCAGGGCGATTCGAGCCTGATCGAGAAAATCCGCCTCCTGCAGAGCTATGGCTTCCAGGTGCTTGCCGGCTTCATCGTCGGCTTCGACACCGACCCTCCCAACATCGCCGATTTGACCATCGACTTCATCCAGGAAGCGGGGATTCCGGTGGCGATGGCGGGGATTCTGGGGGTTCTCCCCGATACGCCCGACTACAAGCGCTACAAGCGCCTTGGGCGTTTAGTGGAGAACGTCAAATACACCGGCGATTCGGGCCTGTTCAACCGCGAGCTCAGTTTCGTGCCGAACATCGATCGCGAGGAGCTGTTCGCTCGCCATCGCAAGATCGTCGAAACCATCAACAGCGCTGATCACTTCTTCGAGCGCTGTCTGACTCTGCTAAAACACCAGACCCGCCTGCCGCTTGCTTCGATGCGAGTAGGCGGCTGGCAGATCAAGGCTCTCTTCCGCTCGCTCTGGCA
>JBIOUT010000168.1:0-3818 GCA_044867365.1 Candidatus Eiseniibacteriota bacterium
ACGACAAGAGCGTCGAGCTCCGGGGAGAGGTCGTGGCCCAGGCTCGGCAGGGCCTCCGCCTTGCCTTCCAGGTGCTGAAACAAGATCTGCACCGCGGTCTCGCCGTTGAACGGCTTCTTCCCGGCGAGAAGCTCGTACATGACGATCCCCACCGAGTAGAGGTCGGTTCTGGGATCGATGACGCTGCCTCGGATCTGCTCCGGCGCCATGTATTCCGGAGTTCCGACGAGAAGGCCGCTCTTGGTCAGGCGCGACTCCAGCTGCTGCCGGGCGGAGGCGAGACCGAAATCGACGATCTTGACCTCATCATCTGTGCCGACCAGGATGTTCGCCGGCTTGATGTCGCGATGAATGACCCCGGCGGCATGAGCGGCCGCCAGGCCTTCGCACACCCCGGCGATGATGAGGAGCACCCGCCGGGGGGCCATCATCCCTTCCTGCTTGATGATCTTTCCCAGATCCCGCCCGGGGAAATACTCCATCGACACCGCCCTGACCCCGCCGAGGTCGAGGAGATCGTGGATTCGAATCACGTTCTTGTGGGTGATCTTGCGGGTCAGCTTGAGCTCGCGAACGAACCTCTGGATCGCGGCGTCATCGATCGATAGCTGGGGGTTCAGCACCTTCAGGATGAGGTCGTCCTGAATGGCCTGGTCGTGGACGAGATAGACGACGCCGAATCCGCCCTTACCGATGGTTCGGAGCACCCGAAAGCGCTGGAGCAGGGTGGTGTCGGGGGGGAGCTCGTAGAAGTTGAGCGGCGCCTGGCCGGATGGTGAAGCCTCTGGACGAGGCGACGGAGCACCGGTGGCGCGCGGTTCCGCCGTTCCGCGGACCGGCGAATGCGGAGAAGCCGGCGTGGGGTGGGCGGAGAACGAGCGTGGGCTCGGAGTGGTGGTTCCTGAGCCACCACTTGCAGGAGCGCCATAGGAGGGGCTCCTCGGCGCGCGGCCCGCTTCGGGGCCGAAACCGCCTCGTCGGCCCTCGACTAGCATCGGCGTCCCGGAATCGTCCACCGCTCCCGAGCGCGCCAGGGCGTCATTCACCACCTTTCGATCCTCGGGGCTCAGCCCGGCGGCCGGGAACGAACGCAAGGCCTCGATCGCCGCCCGCCTCACCTCCTGCCGCTCCGAGCGGGCGAGAACGACGAGGCTGTCGAGGGCGCGGGGATCGCCGATCTCGCCGAGCGCCCCGATGCAGAGGACGATGACATTCGTGTCCCGATGCATGAGCTCGAGAAGCGGCTCGACGGCGCGTGGATCCTTGGTCTTACCGAGAGCGTCGATCGATCGCTCACGCACCCACCAGTCCGCATCGTCGAGGGCGCCGATGAGTGGACTGACGCTCTTCCGGCTCGTCACCGAGTTGAGGATCTCGACCGCGTATCGGCGGACGAAATCATCAGGATCACCCAGGAGCCCGATGACGGCATCGACCACTCGCTCCCCTCCGAGTGCGCCGAGCGCATCGGCGGCGCGCACCCGCACCCACCAATCTTCGTCGCGAAGCGCCCGCACCAGATCCTGGATCGCCTCGGTCGTCGCCACCTGGTTGAGGACTTCCACCGCCGCCCGCCGGCAGTACTCGGACTCGTCCTTGAGCACGTCGAGGAGATGCGGAATCGCCGAGGCGTCACCGATGCTGATGAGGGCGTCGATGGCTGCGGTCTGGACCTTGATATCGTTATCACGCAGAACCTGAGCGAGCGCCGGGACCGCCTGTCGAGCCGCCGCCGCCGCGAGCGCCTTGACCGCCTCCAGGCGCACATTCTTGTTCGCATCGTGAAGGAGGCCACAGATCCCCTCAATCGATGCTTCACCCGGGAAACGCGCAAGAAGTTTGGCCGCGTTCACCCGTATCGACCAATCCTGGTTGCTCAAGAGAGAGAGAAGACGCGGGACGCTCGTCTTGTCCGCTATCTTCTCGAGCAGCCGGAAGATGACCGCTCGCCCCTCCTTCCCAAGCTGAGGCAAGATGTCGAAGAGCGCCACCGGGCTCAAGGTGGAAGAATGCTGGGAGAGGATGGCGTCCAGGGCACCCTTCGGCACTCGCGGATCCACCAGATGGTCCATGAGGCGATGGGGGTCGAAACGCTTGCTCTTCTCCAGAACCTTGGTGACTGCCGAGACGACGGTGGGATTGGGAGAGCTCAGCGCCTCGACATAGGTGCCGAGGGTTTCAGGACTCAGGAGCCGCTCGAGCCCCTCCATCGCCGGATCGCGCGCCTCGCCGTGGCTCAGGCACTCGATCAAGAGCTCGATACTCGCCGGGCCGAGGGCGACGAGCTCGTTCAGAGCCGCGGCCAGCTCTTCGGCCGGCAGAGTCCTCGACTGCTTGAGTTTGTCGACATATCGGCCGGCCCTGATCTGCCGGATGAGCTTCATCGTGAGCCGCTCAGATGAGCCGTTCGGTGAGCATCGGTCGTCCCCATCCCTGGTCGCTCTCCCCCCTCCCTCATGATGGGTGATCGATCAATGCATCAGGAGTCGAACCGTGCCCGCACCGGCGGCGGTGCCGAGGAGGAAGGCGATGAGGATGGCGGTGATCATGTTGGCGCGGGCGGTGGACGGGGGATGAGAGATGGATTCGCCTTCCCAGGGGCGACTTGGCCGCTCGACTTCGGCGGTGTCGGTCGAGTCTTCCTCGCGAGCGCGGGCCATCAAGTACTTGAGCTCCTCGGTGGACATGACCGTCGTGTTGTCGAACTGGGAAGCGTCACGGTCGCGGCGGACCATGGGGTCATCCCCACGGCGGTCGTTCTCGATGGCGACCGCGAGGGCGAATTTGCCGATCTGAATCACATCCTGGTGAGTCAGATAGGCCCTGGAGAGCGGCTTGTCATTCAAGAGCGTCCCATTGGCGCTGCCGAGGTCGAGGGCCTGGAAGTGACCGTCGGGGGTGACCTCGATTCTCACGTGCTCGCGGGAGATGCCGGCGTTATCGAGGATGACATCGCTCTCCGGATTGCGGCCGATGGTCACCACTCCCTTGTCGAAGACATAGTTTCGGACCGGCCGGCCTTTGAGTGAGAGCCGCAGTTTGAGAATCTTCTTCTCTTCCACCATGAGACGTCCTCACTGAAATGGGCGCGAAGCGACCTTCACGGTCTCCGCCATTCGGCAACCATCGCCCTCGATTTCGTTTATCGGCCTCCTCGGGACTAAGGTCGAGTGAGCAATCGCGTTACGGTTCGGGGGCGGGCGGGCGCGGGTCCGCCGTGATCAAGGTGAGACAGTGGGGCCGGACGCCGCACTCCCGCGGCGAGGGATGCGGAGAGGCTGGGACCGCAGCCGAGACCCGGGCTCGAGGAGTATCTGGTCGTCGCTCGCCGAGATAGGTCAGGCGGCTTGCTGGCCGGGGGCGTCCAGGACCTCGCGTACCCGACGGATGAAGACCTCGAGCGAGAAGGGCTTCTGGAGGAAGGCGGTGCCGCGCTCGGTGACGCCATGGCGAACGATGGCGTCGTCGGTATATCCGGAGATGAACAGCACTCGGATGCTCGGCCGGAGCGCCGCCAGCCGCTGGCCGAGCTCGCCGCCGCCCATATGCGGCATCACCACGTCGGTGATCAGGAGATGGATGGCGCCGGGATGCGCAAAAGCCACTTCGAGCGCATGGGATCCATCTCCGGCCTCGAGCACGGTGTAACCCTGATCGAGGAGCACATCGCGGATCATGCCGCGCACCGATTCCTCGTCCTCGACGAGGAGGACGGTCTCGGCGCCGGGACAGGTTGGAGCGGCGCCAGTCGTGGGAGCGGGGGCCGGGGCGGGGATCTCGGGGGCCGGGACCACCTCGGGCAGATAGACCCGAAATGT
>JBIOUT010000169.1:0-9873 GCA_044867365.1 Candidatus Eiseniibacteriota bacterium
ACGCCGAGGGCGCCCGGGGCGACCCCCGCGAGGTCATCATCAGCGCAATCAAAGAGGTGGGAAGGCCCTCCTTCTTCTCGCTGATGGTGATCGCGGTCTCGTTCATGCCGGTGTTCACCCTCGAAGCGCAAGAGGGCCGGCTCTTCAAGCCGCTCGCCTTCACCAAGAACTTCTCGATGGCGCTCGCCGCCGTCCTCGCCATCACCCTCGACCCCGCACTGCGCGTAGCGGTCACGCGGGTGAAAGCGTTCCGCTTCCGGCCACGGTTGCTCGCCCGCGCCGCCAACGCCGTTCTCGTCGGCACCATCCATCAGGAGGAAGATCACCCGGTGAGCCGATTCCTGCACCGGCTCTACATGCCGGCGGCGCGCTTCGTCCTGCGCCATCCGGCCGGGGTCATCGCCGCTTCCCTCCTCCTTCTCCTGACCACCATACCGGTCTACATGCAGCTCGGCTCGGAGTTCATGCCGCCGCTCAACGAGGGCACCATCCTCTACATGCCCACCACTCTTCCCGGCATCTCGGTCACCGAGGCCACCCGGCTCCTGCAGATTCAAGATCGCATCCTTCGCTCCTTCCCCGAAGTCGAGCGGGTTCACGGCAAGGCCGGACGCGCCGAGACCTCGACCGATCCCGCCCCCTTCTCGATGATGGAGACCGTGGTCGAGCTCAAGCCCGAGTCGGAATGGCGGGCGAAGCCGCGCTGGTACTCGAGCTGGGCTCCCGAATGGCTCAAGCAGATCCTCCGTCATGGATGGCCGGATCACATCGGCTGGGAGGAGCTCATCTACAGCCGGGGAGGGCTCGACCAGGCGATGCGGTTTCCGGGGGTGACCAACGCCTGGACAATGCCGATCAAGAATCGCATCGACATGCTCACCACCGGGGTTCGTACGCCGGTGGGCATCAAGATCTATGGCGCCGATCTCGCCCGGATCGAGCAGGTTGGGGAAGAAATCGAACGGGTGTTGCGCGGCGTTCGTGGAACACGCAGCATCTTTGCCGAGCGCACGACGGGCGGGTACTTCCTCGACTTCGACTTGAAGCGCGATGAGCTCGCCCGCTACGGGCTCACCATCGAGGACGCCGAGATGACCCTGATGGCGGCTGTGGGGGGCGAGAACGTCACCACCACCATCGAAGGTCGAGAGCGGTATCCGGTGAACGTGCGCTATCTCGCCGATTATCGGGACGATGTCGAGAAGCTCAAGCGCGTCCTGGTCTCGACGCCTTCGGGCGTGCAAGTGCCGATGGCCCAGATCGCCGACATTCGGCTCCGCACCGGGCCGGCGATGATTCGGAACGAAAACGGACTCTTGGCCGGCTATGTTTACATCGATGTCGCCGGGCGCGATATCGGCAGCTATGTCGAAGACGCCAAGCGCGCGGTCCGCGAGCGAGTCGAGCTGCCCGCAGGCTATGCCCTGGGTTGGAGCGGCCAGTACGAGGCGATGGCGCGGGTGAAACAGCGACTGCTCGTCGTCGTCCCTCTCACCCTGCTCATCGTGTTCATCCTTCTCTATCTGAACACCCGCTCGGCGGCGAAGACGATGATCGTGCTCCTAGCCGTCCCCTTTTCGGCCATCGGCGCCTTCTGGCTCCTGCATCTCCTCCATTACAATCTGTCGATCGGAGTCTGGGTGGGGCTCATTGCCCTCCTCGGAGTGGATGCCGAGACCGGGGTCTTTATGTTGCTCTATCTCGATCTCGCTTATGAGGAGATGAAGGCGAAGGGACGGATGCGCGGGATCGAAGATCTCAAAGAAGCGATCCTCCACGGGGCGGTGTTGCGGGTGCGTCCCAAGTTCATGACCGTGGCCGCCGCCTTCGTCGGACTCTTGCCGATCATGTGGTCGACCGGGACCGGCGCCGACGTCATGAAGCGGATCGCGGCTCCCATGGTGGGCGGGCTTTCTACTTCCTTCATCATGGAGCTTCTCGTCTACCCGGCGATCTACCTCCTGTGGAGATGGCACACCGAGGTCAAGAAGAGCGGCGCACCGTTTGCTGCGACCGCCGTGGGAGACGGGATTGGATGATGGATTGAGAATCCATTCGGCGCCGGCATCACCACCTGCGGACAAAGACAGTATGGCATCCGCTCGCGATCCAGTTTGCGGAATGGCGGTCGATCCGGATTCCGCGCGCGAGAAGCTCGAGCACGGCGGCCGGACTTATTACTTCTGCTGTCGCGGCTGTCTCGAGAAGTTCCGTGCCGCTCCGGAGAGCTATCTCGGACCGGGGTCTGGATCGCCGCCTCGACCGGTGGCGGCGCCCGCGGCTCCAACCTCCCCGGCGCCACCCCTCTTCACCTGCCCCATGCACCCCGAGGTGATCCAGCAAGGCCCCGGCTTTTGCCCGATCTGCGGCATGGCCCTCGAACCGATGGTGGCGAGCGCCGAGGAGGAGCCCGATCCCGAGCTACACGACATGACGCGGCGGTTCTGGATCGGGCTCGTCCTCACCGTTCCCATCGTTGGGATCGCTATGGCAGCGATGTTCCCGGTGGTTGCGCACGCGATCCGCTTCTCCCATTCGGTCGCGGCGTGGGTCCAACTTCTTCTCGCCACTCCCGTCGTCCTCTGGTGCGGCGCTCCCTTCTTCGCCCGCGGCTGGGCTTCGATCGTGAATCGGAGCGCGAACATGTTTACCCTCATCGCCATCGGCACCGGGGCCGCTTACGTCTACAGCGTCGCGGCGGTGCTCTTCCCGCGAATGCTTCCACTGAGCGCCCGGGGTCATGGCGGCGAGGTGCAGTTCTATTTCGAGGCGGCGGCGGTGATCGTCGTCCTCGTCCTTCTTGGCCAAGTCCTCGAGCTCCGCTCTCGCGGGCAGACGGCAAGTGCGATCCGCGCCCTTCTCGGCCTCGCTCCCAAGACTGCGCTTCGGATCGGCAATGACGGCCGCGAAAAAGAAGCGCCGCTGGCGGAAATCGCGCCCGGAGATCTCCTGCGGGTGCGCCCCGGAGAAAAGGTGCCCGTCGATGGAGTGGTCGTCGATGGAACGAGCGCGGTCGACGAATCGATGGTTACCGGGGAGCCGATCCCGGTCGCCAAAGCGCCCGGCGAGCGCTTGATCGGCGGCACGGTCAACGGCACCGGTAGTCTGGTCATGCGCGCCGAGCGCGTGGGAAGCGACACCCTGCTCGCCCAGATCGTCCGGATGGTGAGCGAGGCGCAGCGGAGCCGGGCTCCGATTCAGGGGCTTGCCGATCGAGTATCGGCCATCTTTGTGCCGGCGGTGATCGCAGTCGCCGTCCTCACCGCCCTCGTCTGGGGGCTCGCCGGTCCCGAGCCGCGATTGGCTCATGCGGTGGTCAACGCGGTCGCCGTACTCATCATCGCCTGCCCCTGTGCTCTCGGGCTGGCGACGCCGATGTCGATCATGGTGGCTGTCGGACGCGGCGCCCAGGCGGGAGTGCTCATCCGCAACGCCGAGGCGCTCGAGCTCCTCGAAAAGGTGGACACGCTGATCGTGGACAAGACCGGGACCCTCACTGTCGGGAAGCCGCGCGTCGCCTCGATCGTTGCCGTGCCGCCGTTCGGCGCGGAGGAGCTCCTCGGTCTTGCCGCGAGTCTCGAGCGCCGGAGCGAGCACCCCCTGGGTGGCGCCATCGTGCGCGCCGCCGAAGAGCGGAAGCTCGACCTGGTCGAGGCGGCCGAGTTCCGTTCGCTGACCGGCAAAGGAGTCACTGGGACGGTGAACGGCAGAACGGTCGTCATCGGCACGGCTGCCCTTCTTCAAGAATCTGCGATCGAGCTCGGAACCCTACGGGAGCGCCTGGAATCGTCACGGCAGCAGGGACAAACCGTCTTGATTGCGGCTGTCGACGGGCGAGCCGCGGGCCTCATCGCTATCGACGACCCGATCAAGGACTCCACCCCCGAGGCGATCCGCATCCTGCACGAATCCGGTCTCCGCATCGTCATGGTGACCGGTGACAATCGAACGACCGGCGAGGCCGTCGCCCGGCAGCTGGGAATCGACGAAGTGCATGCGGAGGTGTTACCGGCGGCGAAGCGAGAGATCGTCAAGGGCATGCAAGAAGCCGGGCATCGGGTGGCGATGGCCGGCGACGGCATCAACGATGCACCGGCGCTTGCTCAGGCGAACGTCGGGATCGCCATGGGCAGCGGAACCGATGTGGCGATCGAGAGCGCCGCAGTCACCCTGGTCAAAGGCGATCTCCGCGGCATCGCCCGCGCTCGCCGGCTCAGCCAGGCGACGATGCGCAACATCCGGCAGAACCTCTTCTTTGCCTTCGTCTACAACACGGTCGGAATCCCGCTCGCGGCGGGCGCCCTCTATCCCGCCTTCGGCCTCTTCTTGAGCCCGATGTTCGCCGCCGCCGCGATGAGCATGAGCTCGGTGTCGGTCATCGCCAACGCCCTCAGGCTGCGCTCGATCGCGCTCTGAACTGATCGCAGCCGCCTTCGCTTGACGCCGATCGCCTGGGCTCCGGGCCCCCCTCGCCGATCGCCGGTCTCCGGGACGTGCTCTCGCTGGCTCAGCGACGGCGGATGAGATCCTTGCGTACCCGACAAGGAACAGTTGTCCGCCGTCGAATGCGCCTGCGAGAGCAGTCCCGTCGCTCGGCGATCGGCGAGGCTGGCAGTCCTCGATTCAAGACTGTCGAGAGGTTACGCGAGTGGCGCCGCCGCCGTGCGTCCCCCACGCCGCCTCGATGTCCCGATGGAGCGGCACCCGCTTGATGATGGTCTGGCGTGACGCGGACGGGGCGTGGTCGCGCAGCTCGTTGAGAAGTCGATGGGCCTCATCGAGGCGTGTTTCGTCGCGGGTTGCCTTCCACAATAGATAGCAAGCTTCCATCTTCTCGCGATGGCTCATCCGCGCCTCGTTGGCGGCGAAGGCTTCGACGGCGGCAGCCGAGTCGCCGTCGGGTAACAGGGCGAGATACGCTGCGGCGAGCGCGATCTCGTTGGGCGCCCGGATCTCGCGGGCGACCGACAGCGCCTCCTCGAGGGCGGCGCGCGCCTCCCCACTTTGCCCTTGCCGCGCCCAAAGACCGGCGAGATGAACGAGACTCTGGGCGACTCCGCTCCGGCTGCCGAGATCCCGCCGCAACTCGAGCGCTTGGCGATGCAGCTTCGCCGCCGCTTCGAGGTTGCCCTCCTGCTCCTCGAGAACGCCGGCCAGGTGCACGGCGATGCCCGCTTGCACGTGTCCGCCGATCTCCGCACCCACCTCCCGAGATGTTGCGAGCGCCTGTCGCGCCCCATCGATGTCCCCGAGCACGGTGCGAATCGACGCCAGCTCGGCGGCGGCGATGGCTTCCCCGCGGCGGAAACCGATCTCACGCGCCAGAGTCAAGAAGCGGTCCTGGCGCTGGCCGGCTTCCTCGCAGCGGCCGAGATCGAAGAGCACCCTCCCCAAATTCCCGGAGGCGATCGCTTCCCCTTGCCGGTAACCGATCTCGCGCGAGATCTCGAGACAGCGCTCGAAATGCGCCCGTGCATCCTCGTATCGGCCCATCGAGCCGAAGATCATGCCCAGATTGCCGGTGGCGATGGCTTCTCCTTGCCGGTAACCGATCTCGCGCGAGATGGAGAGATGCTGCTCGAAATGGGTGCGGGCTTCGTCGTATCGGGAGAGATCGAAGAGGGTGAGCCCGAGGTTGCCGTTGGCGATGGCCTCACCCCGCCGGTTTCCGACCTCCCGGGCGAGGGCGAGGTTGCGCTCCTGTTGAGTGCGTGCCTCCTCGAAACGCCCGAGGGCACGCAGAATGGTCCCGAGATTGACGGCGCTCGCGCCCTCCTCGCGAAGGTCGCCCACTTCCCGCGCCATGCCGATGGCCTGGGTGAGCACCACCTGCGCCTCCACATAGCGCGCGAGTTGACTCAGATGCCAGCCTAGACGCCGGCGCGCCAGGAGCCGGAGGTGGATGTCTCCCGTCGTATCGGCCAACGCCAGGGCCTCGTCGACCGCCTTCCATCCTTCCTCGCGCCGGCCGAGGAAATCCAATCGCTCTCCCCTGCGGATCAACACGTCGATCCGCTCCCGATCGTTGAGCAAGCCTTGGGCTGCGAGCGCCCGCCCGGCCAGAGCCACCACCGGCTCATTGAGATATCGCTTCTCCAGATAATCGAGCGCCGGGACGAGGTAGCGCACCGCTCTCGCCCCCTGACCGGCTGCAATCAAATGCTCGCTGAGCGACACCGCCACCGAACCGTCGATCTCCTTGGGATCCTTCTCCGCCGCCCGCTCCCGCGTCTCGAGGGCTCCAGCGAGAGAAGCGTGATACTGCTCGCGCAGTCCCGGGAATAGCCCCGAATACAAGGCTTCCTGCACCTGATGGTGGTCGAAGAGATAGCGACGGCCGGCGGCGCGGATGAGGCGATCGCGCTGCTCGATTCGACCGAAGCGCTTGAGCACCGGCACCACCCCCATGCCCACGGCCTCCGCCACCAGCACCGGATCGAACTCGAATCCCCAGCAACACGCCACCTCGAGGAGGTCCTTGTCCTCCTCCTCGAGGGTGGCGATACGGGCACGGATGAGGTCCATGACCGTCGACGGCACCGGGATGTCCCTGATGATCTGGGTGCGAGACCAACTGCCGTCCGTTTGCCGAACGATGAGACGGTCTTCGCGCAGCTCGTTCAGGATCTCGAACAAGAAGAATGGATTGCCGTCGGATTTGGTGGCGATGTCGGCGGCCAGCTCTCCGGCCAGTTGTTCGGAGCGGAATGCCTCGATCAAGAGCGGCCGGAGGTCCTGGGATCCCAGCCGGGCGAGCGCCAGCTTGGTCACGTGCTGGGGTCGGGTCACGCTCGCCACCCAGTCGGCGGAGACGCCGGGACGCATCGTGCCCACGAGCAACACCCGATGACCGGGCACCGCCAGCGCGATCGACGCGAACAGCGCTCGCCCTTCCTCCGGTGCGAAGTGCAGATCATCGATGAGGAGGACGGTCGGCCTTTCCGCCGCCAGCCCCCGTATCAGATGAACGAACACCGTCTGCACCGAGTCTTTGGTGAGCGGCTCGACGCCTTCGGGAATCACATCGCCTCTGAGGAGAGCGGCGAAGGCGGGGATGAGAAGCGGGGTGACCGTCAGATACTCCTTGAGCGTCTCGTCCAGCCCTTCCTCCCCGAGATGTTCGCGGCAGGCGGTGGTGAACGCTCCGGCTACGGTGGCTGCACCGCCCGGAGGGTAAGAGCCGAAGAGGAAGTTGAGATCCTCGCCCTCCCGTTGCAGGAGACCGACGAATTCATCGACGAGCCGGGACTTGCCGATTCCTGCCTCTCCCTCGACCAGAACCACCTGCCCCTCGCCCGTCTGCGCCTTCTCGTAGAGGGCGCGCAAGCGCTCGAGCTCGGCGTTCCGGCCGTAAAGTGCGGTTTCCCGGCGAATGCGGATTCGCCGGAGCGGCTTGTGGGTGATCAGCCGAATGGCGAGCATTCGACCCTTCCACCAGGTCACCCGCTCGCCCCCTTCGAACACACGTACCAGATCGACCGCCGACTCGAACCTCTCCTCTTGCCGTTTTTCGAGCAGCGTGTGGACCACTTCTTCGAAGAACGGCGAGAGCTGGGGATTGAGCTCACCCGCGCGCCGCGGCTCTTCCTTCATCATCCGGCGAACGAGGGCGTGAAAGTCGCCGTCGCCGAAGGGATGCCTGCCGGTAGCGAGCTCGTAGAGCACGATCCCGAGGGCGTAGAGGTCGGTGCGGCCGTCGACGGCCTTTCCACCGGCCTCGAACTGCTCCGGCGCTGCGTAGTGGAGCGAGCCGACAAAGACACCGGTTTGTGAGAGTCGCAGCGCTTCGTCCTGGAGCCTCGCCACTCCGAGGTCCATGACCTTGACCACCTCGTCGCGGGTGATCAGCACGTTCTCGGGTTTCAAATCGCGATGCACGACACCCGCGGCATGGATGGCGGAGAGCCCTTTCGCCACCTCGCAGCCGATGTGCCGGCAGAGCTCCTCGGGCACTCGCCCCAGTTCCTCGAGGATCGAGCGCAGCATCTGGCCTTCCACGTATTCCATGACCAGGAGATGAACTTCTTGATCATCGCGGGGGAGGGTGGCGGCATGGTAGGTGCGGACGACATTGGGATGGCGGACCACCTGGCCGATCTCGGCCTCGCGGAGAAAGCGCTTGACGAAGTCCGGGTTGGCCATCAGATGGGGGTGAATGACCTTGATGGCCACCCTCTGACCCGCCGAGAGGTTGGGCGGCGTCTCGTCGATCACATCGGCCAGGTAGACCTTCCCCATCCCGCCCGAGCCGATCTCGGAGAGGAGACGGTATGGACCGAGCCGATCCCCGATCACCTCCGGTGTTCCCTCCATCCGAACCATGTCGCCGAAACCCGTTCTCGCTTGCCGGGGGGCCTCGAATCGAGTATGGTAAGCGATGCGTTTTTCGGCGTGCAGTCCCGCGCCGATTCCCTGTCTACCGAGAGGAGAGCGACTCGACCTGTGCCGGGCCGGCAACCTCCGCGGGCGGCCGAATGGCCGTCCGGCAGGCCCCAGGCAACTGTCCGTCTCGCCTGAGACTCCTCGTTACGAAGTGCCAGCACCCTGGATACCTCATCAACGAGGAGCTCGAACATGCCCTCCCTGTTCGCCGATGCTGCCGCCTCGCGTCTTTCGCGTATTCAACCTGTCACGGTCCTCGTTGCGGTTATCGCTCTAGCGATCGCTCTCCTGGGCGCCGCTCCGCTTGCCCAGGCGCAAGGCAGCGGCGTCGGCAAGAACGACGTCGGTATCGAAGGAAATCTTCTTGCCAATTCACCTGCGGGCGCCCCATTTGGCACCGCAGGCGATTGGCTGAACGGACCGGCCGGTCCCGGGAGCGGCCTCCTCAACCCGGATGGAACCCCTGTCGATCCGGCTAGGACCAGGCACTTCCAGGACCCCACCGGTAACGACCCGACCGAGCAGAGCTTCACTTCCGGCAACAAGGTGTCGGACAACCCCAATGGCTATCATTGGTCGCTTCACGGGGTGCCGCAGAAGGATGACATCCAGCACGGTCTGTTCGACTTCATAGTCACGCCCGGCAACGGTGATCTCTGGATCAGTGTCGCCGGAGATCGCCGCGCCACCAACGGTAACAGCTATATCGATTTCGAGTTCCTCCAGAACACCGTGACCAAGAATCCGGATGGCACCTTCACCTCCTCGGGTCCGAATGGCGGGCGTACGGTCGGCGACCTGCTCCTGACCATCCATCTCAGCCAGGGTGGCACGCAAGCCGAGTTCCTGGCTCAGAGATGGCAGGCTTCCGGAAGCGGATTCTCCTACGTCGGTTTTTCACCCCCCGCAGGGACGGCGTTCGTGGCGGCGAACTCCGATTCGGCAGTGGTCGTTCCCTACTCCGCTTTTGGATCGACCCTGTATGCGGTCAACGCCTTTGGAGAAGCCACCGCCAACTTGTCTGATCTCACCGGATCGAGCAATTGCCTCGGTTTCAAGACTGTCTTTATCCGCACCAAAGCTTCCGGATCGGCGACGGCCGAGCTCAAGGATTTCATCGATCCCTTTTCCATCGCCGTTTGTGCAGATCGGACCCCTCCGGTCATTAGCTGTCCGCCGGACACGACGGTCGAGTGCGACCAACCCACCGATCCCACCAACACCGGCCAGGCCACCGCTATCGACGAATGTGATCAGCAACCCACCATCAGCTTCGTCGACGAGATCACCCCGGGCGGCTGCCCCCAGGAATCGACCATCCATCGCACCTGGACCGCCACCGATGACTGCGGCAATTCGGCGACCTGTGTGCAGACGATCCAGGTCGAGGACACGACCCCGCCGAACATCGTCTGCCCGGCCGATGTCACCGTCGAGTGCGGCGATCCTACCGATCCCGATCACACCGGCTTCCCCAAGGTGACCGACAAC